>NZ_NOIW01000026.1:0-60821 GCF_002708645.1 Sphingobium sp. IP1 | reverse complement strand
ACCTTCGCCCGGCACGCGATAGAAGTGCTCCAGGACGCGGAACGCGTCCGGTCTGAGCTGGAAGCGATGCAGGGTCTGCGCTCGGGTCATGTGGAAATCGCGGCGGTCGAGGCCCTTACATCCGATTTGCTGCCCAGCGTGCTCACGCGCCTGCGCGAACTCTACCCCCGGATCACGGTGGGTGTAACCGTGCTCGGCTCTGCTGCAATCTCGCAGGCCATCGTCAGCGGCGACGCCGATATCGGCATCGCGTTCAGCATCGACCGGACGCTCGACCTCCGGCAATTATCGCTGTGGCCCTTCCAGCTCGGCGCGACCATGCGGCCCGATCACCCGCTGGCCAACTACCAGAAATTATCGCTGGGCACCTGCCAGGCGCATTCGCTTATTCTGCCAAAGGCCGACCTGTCTATCCGTCAACAGCTTCACAGGGCCTTGGGCAAGCTCCCCCAAGGCATGGTTGAAACGAGTTCGGTCGAGTTGGCGAAGCAATTGACCCTTCGGGGTCTTGGCATTTCATTCCAGACGCGGATCGGCATCGAGCGCGAACTGGAAAGCGGCACCCTTGTTCACATCCCCATCACCAAACCGGTCACGCTCAAAGCTGATCTCGGCGTTTACGTCCGGTCGGCACGCAATCCCCCGATCGCCGTTCATGCGCTGGTTGAGCTGTTTTCGAAACAGGTCGATCAAATGGCCGCATCGGAAAGCCGATAGCCTGCCGCTGGCAAGGCTATCGGCTTTCCGGCTCAATTGGACGTGCCCGCCCTGCTCATCGTCACGGCGGGGGCAACTTTGTCCGGCTGCTCCGGGAGAGCGCCATAGCGGCGCGCCAGCACGGCGCACAGCATGAGCTGGATTTGATGAAAGAACATGAGCGGCAGGATGATTGCGCCGACCTGTGACGCCGAGAACAGCACGCCCGCCATTGGAACGCCAGATGCCAAGCTTTTCTTCGAACCGCAGAATTGAAGGACGATGCGATCCTCCCGGTTGAAGCCGAACCATCGGCCCAGTGCCTGCGTCAGCGCAAGTACGACCGCAAGCAGAACGGCGGACAGCGCGGCGATCATCGCCAGTTCCCTGAACGAAACCTTGGACCAAAGGCCTTCGACGACGGCCGCCCCGAAGGCAGTGTAGACCACCAAGAGGATCGAGCCACGATCGACCAGCGTCAGCATCTTCTTCTGCCGGACGATCCAATCGCCGATCCACGGCCGCAGCATATGACCCGCCATGAAAGGCAACAGCAGTTGCACGGCGATCGTGACGACCGCATCGCTCGAAAAGCCGCCATGTTTCCCGGTGATGAGCAGCGCGCAAAGGATGGGTGTAACGAAGATACCCGCCAAATTAGAGAAAGACGCGCTGCATACAGCGGCGGCGACGTTGCCCCGGGCCATGGCGGTGAAGGCGATGGACGACTGAACCGTCGAAGGCAGCAATGTCAGAAACAACATTCCCGTGGCCAGCGCGGGATCAACCAGCGGCAGCCCACGGATGACCAGACCCAATAGCGGGAAAACGACGAAGGTGACCACAGCCACCGTCAGATGCAGCCGCCAATGCCGCGCCCCGTCGATGACCGCCTGCCGTGAAAGTCGCGCACCATGCATGAAGAACAGGATGACGATGCCGGCATCAGCGCAAAATCCGGCAATCGATGCCCAAGAACCGCGGGGCGGAATCAGAGACGCCAGAACGACCATTGTCACGAGCAGGACGATGTAACTGTCGATATTCAGGCGAGAAAATATGCTCTTCACGACGTCGTTCCTTCCATCGAAACATGCGCGGAAACGATTTTCCAGCCATCCTCGAACCGGATCCAGGTCTGGCTCTGACGACCGCGCCGGTCCGTGCCCTCGCGGAAGAATTCGGCGTTGGCCGTGGCGACGTCGCCAAAGGTGGAAATGAAGACGCGGCCCAGCCGCCGTTGCGGCGATCCTCCCCTGCCCTTTCGGAATTCACGTATTTCATCCATGCCGTACAACACCTCGCCCACGCCGTAGCGAACCGTGGTGGGCGCGTCATGGAACAGCTGGTCCATTTCATCCAGATCATCCGTCATCAGCGCCCGCTCATAGCGGTCGAACTGGGCTTTCACTTCGGCCACGATCTTGGGATCATTGATTATCATCAGACTTCTCCTGCCACGCACATCGGCCCTGGATCAGGCCCTGTGCTTCCAGCGATTGCGCGAACGCGATGAGGTCGCCGTCTCTTCCCTTCGCCGCGATCAACTGGACCCCCATGGGCAAACCGTTGACGGGAAGCGGTGCGGCTATGACGGGCACGCCGAGAAAACTGATCGGCTGCGTGTAGAGTCCCAAATTGGCGCGGGCGGGCTGCATCGAGCCGTCGATCGGGATGAACGGATCATCGATGAAGGGAGCGGGACCGAAAGTGGCCGGGGCTATCAGCACCTCATATTGGGCGAGCGCCGCGTCAACGGCGGCAGCGAACACATCGCGATAGGCCAAGGCTGCCGCATAAACATGATCGGGCACCGCAGCGCCAGCCAACAGCCGGTCGCGCGTGGCAGGATCATAGGATAGCGCGTCCGCCACGAGCGCGTCCCGATGCTGCCGCCCCCCCTCGAAAGCCGTAATCAGAAACGCGGCAGACCGGGCACGCGCAACATTGGGCAGGTCGACGAGCGGCAATCCCCCCAATTGGGACGAGAGGCGGGCAAGCGCCCGGCTCATGCAAGGCGACAGGTTCGCCCCGAACCACCCCGACAACAAGGCCGGCCGCTGCAATGCCCGGCAAGTCTCGTCGCCGGCATCCGCCCTAAGCACAGAATCGACGATCGCCAGATCATGCGCCGACCGAGTGAAAATGCCGATATCATCCAGAGTGTGGACAAATGGATAGACCCCTTTCATCGGAAGCGACGCGTGGGTGGGCTTGGTGCCGTAAATGCCGCAAAGGCTGGCGGGGATACGGATCGACCCGTTCGTGTCCGACCCCAGGCTGAAAGGGACCATCCCCGCAGCGACCGCCGCTGCCGAACCGCCTGATGATCCTCCGGCAAAACGGGCAAGATCATGGGGGTTGCGGGTGACGCCCCACTGCGCATTGTCGGTGACAAAGCCGTAGGCAAATTCGTCCATGTTGAGGGTTCCCACCAACACCGCGCCGGCGTCGCTCAGCCGGCGGATCGCCGCCGCGTCGTCCGTGGCGGGCGCGGCTTGACGCAGCCTGCCCGCGCCCGCCGTGGTGGGCAGCCCTTCGACATCGAACAGATCCTTGACGGCGAACGGAACGCCGGCAAGGGGACCAGGATCGATCCCCCGGCTCAGGCTGATATCCACGGCCTCCGCTCGAGCAAGCGCACGATCGCGCAGGATCCGGGTCACCGCATTCACCGCGCCATTGCGCTGCTCGACCCGGTCAAGCGCCGCTCGGGCCACTTGGAGTGCGGAAAGACGCCCGGACCTGACGGCTTCCGCCGTTTCGAAAACGGTCATCAGAGCGATATCCCGCTTCACGAGGCTTCACCCCGCAGCACATCATAATGGCGCTGAAGCAGGCGCGCATTGGCCGCGACGCCCCGCACAGCTTCCTGCGGCATGTCAGCCCCGAGGCGGGCCGCGACCTCCCGCGCCAGTTCCTCATCAGAAGCTCCGATTTTTTCGAACAGGGGCTGCGTCATCTGCTTCTCCTGGCTGTCATGGCAGCGCGCCATCCGCCTCAATTACGGGATATGCCTGCGCCAGATCGCGGCGCGAGATCATCGGCTGCGTTCCGCTTAACTGCCGCGATAGGTCGAATAAGCGAAGGGCGAGGCCAGCAAAGGAACATGATAATGTCCTTCATCCGCGATGCCGAAGTCGATGGGCACGGCGTCCAGAAAGGGGGGATCGGGAAGAGCCGCTCCCTGCATCCGGAAATAGTCAGCGACCTTGAATACAAGGCGATAACGGCCTTTTTCAAGCGTGAGTTCACGCAGGCCAGGACAGCGTCCATCGGCGTCCGTCACCCCATCAAACAATTTCACCTGATCCTGCCACAAGGACAGCGCCATGCCAGCAGCCGGACGACCATGCATCATGTCCAGAACATGTGTGGAAAGCGTCATGCGGCCTGCCCCTGATCAAGATTCCATGTCGATGTGAATTCAGGCTCCGCATAACCGAGATAGTCCGAAACGATGCTCGCCCGATCATCGAGGAAAAGCTGGTCGGCGATGCCCTGCACCAACCGGGGCAGCGCGTGCTTGAGCCCCGAAATGGCCGAAGCGGAAAGACCGAAATTTATGAGACCCGAATAGTTGAACGCGAACAGGCCGTGCAGCGCGCTTGCATCCTCCTCCGTTCGCGGCAGCAGTTCGAACCCGGATCCCAGATAGGGATGCGCATCGAGAAGGGGATCCCTCTCCAGGGTTCCAGCGAAGCGTTCCTCCCAACGCGCGATCCGGTGGGCGACAAGGCGCAATTCGGGACGCAGCGAAGGATCGGTGACAAGCCCTGTGGAAAGGATCAGGAAGTCATATGCCTCCGTGCCCTGAGGCGTCGTGACAGCGATGCCATCGTCCTGCTCCATCACCGAAAGCCATGGCGAGCCAAGGTGCAGCCGAAATCCGGGATGGCTCGCAGCGCGGGAAAATGTGTCGTTCGTCGGCGGCTGGTTCCGCTCGAAGAAGCTTTTCATCATCACATATTTGACGTCGTCCGGCAGCGCGGGGAAACGAGGGATGATCCCTTTCGCTTCCATGAACCTGATCGGATTGACACTCGGCAGTTCCTTCCGCCGCACGAACACATGAACTTCCGCCACACCCTCGCTTAAGGCGTGCTGCGCATTGTCGAAGGCGGAAGCGCCGCCGCCCAAAATGGCGATGCGCTTACCCCGGAGCGCCGCGAAATCGATGGCCGCTGACGTATGCGCATAGCGGTCGCGCGGCACATCGCTGACGATCGCCGGGACCTGCCATTGACCACCCCCCTGGATGCCGGTCGCCAGGACGACCTTGCGCGTCAGCACGTCGCCGCCATCCGCGAGTTTCAGCCGAAAAATGCCCGGTTCCACAGGGTCCACCAGCACGACCTTGCTGTCGTTGCGAACGGGAAGGCCAAGGATGCGGCGATACCAACGGAGATAAGCCATCCACTCTCGGCGCGGAATCTTGTCGATTTCCTCCCAGCCTGCCGGGCCATGGATCGCTTCCCAATACGCTCGGAAGGTGAGCGAAGGGATACCATAGTCGATAGAGGTGAGATGCTTGGGCGTCCGCAGGGTCATCATTCGGGCATAGGTTTCCCACGGCCCTTCGTAGCCAGCGGGATTTTCGTCCAGCACCAGAATGTTAGACAGCCGTTCCCTCATCAGGCCAAAAGCGGCGCCGAGGCCGCTTTGCCCTGCGCCGACGATGACCACGTCGTACACATGCTGATTGTCGCGGACCTGCGGACTGGTACAACTCGTGCCGCCGATGCCCAGGCATTCAAGGTCATGCGCGATCCGCGCTTCATGCTGCGCCAATGTCACTTCAGATCCTCCAGACGCAGCCGGACGATCTCACCGATCTGTGCGAGCGCCGTCCCCATCTCGATTTCCCGATCATTGGCAAGGCGTGACTCCATGGCCGCCAGAATGGCCGCCTTGTTGGTCAGGCGGACACAGATGATGAAGGGAAAGCCGAACTTCGCCGAATAATCCCGGTTCAAACTATGGAACCGCGCAAATTCGTCAGAGGTCAGCCGGTCGAGTCCCGCCGATGCCTGTTCAGCAGTGGACGCCTCCGTCAGCGTTCCATCGATTGCTGCCTTGCCGGCCAGTTCCGGGTGCGCGCGGATCAGTCCAAGCTGCTCTTCAGACGTTGCGTCGCGAACGACCTGCATCAGACCTTGGTGCAGGTCGGCCAACGGCAAGCGCTCCGCCGCGCGCTCCACCACCCAGGGCGAGTGCTCGAACAAGCCGCCGTAACGGGCAACGAAATCCTGTTTTTCAGACATGGGGGTGCATCTCCAGCCAGTGACGCGCGATGTCGATGCGGCGGGCGATCCAGACATCGCGATGCGCAAGGACATGATCCAGGAAGCGCGCGACGGCGGCGGCACGGCCCGGCCTGCCGGCGATCCGGCCGTGCAGCCCAATCGACATCATCCGTCCTCCTTCGGCTCGCAGATAGTCGAAACTGTCCCGCAGGTAGCGGTAGAATTGCTCGCCTTCCGTAAAGCCGTTGAGCGCGACCATCTTCATGTCGTTGGTTTCGAGCGAATATGGAACGATCAGCTGGGGACTTCCGAACCTATTGTCCCAATAAGGCAGATCGTCCGCGTAGGAGTCAGCGTCATAGACGAACCCCCCTTCTTCAACCACCAACCGGGCAGTATTGGGTGATGTGCGTCCCTGATACCAACCCTGCGGACGTTCACCCGTCAAGCGCCGGTGAATGTCGATCGCGCGACTGATATGCTCTCGCTCGACATCTTCCGGGACATATTGATAATCGATCCAGCGATAGCCGTGACTGGCTATCTCCCACTCCGTCTCAAGCATGGCATCGACTGCCCCAGGGTTCATCTCCAGTGCGGCCGCCACGCCAAAAACCGTGGCCGGCACCTGCCTTTCGCGGAACAGACGGTGCAGGCGCCAAAATCCGGCTCGGCTGCCATATTCATAGAGGCTTTCCATCGCCATTGACCGGGCAGGGTGACTGGCAGCGCCCACCATGTCCGACAGAAATGCTTCGGAACCTTTGTCACCATGGAGGATGCTATTTTCCGCGCCTTCCTCATAATTGACAACGAACTGGACCGCGATTCGGGCTCCGTGCGGCCAGCAGGGGTCCGGCGGCGTCGGACCATAGCCGATCAATTCCCGCACCGCGCTCATGCCTCGTTCCAAGCCGACAATGCGGCTTCAACGGCGAGGCCGGGCTGACACCCATAGCCTTCGGCGCGCAAAACCGCCTCCAAGGCGCCAAGGGTGATGAGGATCTTATGCTTGCGGGCATTGTAGCCCATCGCACCAAAGCGCCAGACTTTGCCCGCGAGGGGACCAAAGGCGGTGCCGATTTCGATCTCGAAATCCTCTCGCATCCGCTGTCGGACGCGTTCGCCCTCAATCCCTTGAGGAATATAAGCTGCGGTTACATTGGTCATTCGGAATCGGTCGTCGCCGAACAGCGCAAGCCCGAGCGCGCGCAGGCCTGCAGACATCGCCCTCCCCGCTGCCCGATGGCGGCTAAACCGCGCCGCCAATCCTTCCTCCAGCATGATGCGCGCACATTCGCGGGCGCCGTAAAGCATGGTGGTGGCTTCGGTATGGTGGTTCAGCCGCTTTTCCGACCAATAATCCATGATCATGCCGAGATCGAAATAGTTGGATCCGATGATCATCCCGTCCACGTCGTCGAGGCTGCCGGTCCGCAGGCCGAGTTCGATATGCTTGCGCCGGTTGATGAGTGCGGCTGCGCGGTCGGAGATGGTGATGGGCGCCGATCCGGACGAGCCGCCCAGACACTTCTGCAACCCGCCCGTGACGATGTCCGCGCCCCATGCATCCGCGGCGATTTCCATGCCCCCGATAGTCGCCGTCGCGTCGACGTAAAGCAGCGCATCGGCGTCACGGCAAAGCGCGCCGATGCCATCCATCGGCTGCGCCATCGTCGTGGACGTGTCGCCATGGATCGTCGCCAAGACCTTTGGTTGACTCCGTTCGATCGCCTGTTTGATGGCGTCGAGCGGGACGACTTCGCCCCATGGCGCGTCGACGGTTTCGATCCTCGCGCCAATGCGGCCGAGTATTTCCTTGAGCAGCAGGCCAAAGCGACCGAAGTTCACGACCAGTACGGTGTCACCTGGGGTGACGATCGAGACAAGGGCTGCTTCGATCCCCGCTCGCGCCGTTCCGTCGACCAGCAAGGTCCATCGGTTGTCCGTCCCGAAGATGGGCCGATACAGCGCCATCACCTCGTTCATATAGCGGGTCATCTCCGGATCGAACTGGCCCAGCAGATCGGCCGACATCGCACGCAAGACGCGGGGATGGGCATTGATCGGGCCGGGTCCCATCAAAAGACGCTGAGGCGGATCGATCTCGCCGAAATGATCAGGCACTGTGCAATTCCCCAAGATTTTCGATGAAGCGAAGCAGGACGCGCTGCGCGATTTCCGTATCGGCCGATGTCACGCTCTCGGACGGGTTGTGGCTGACGCCGCCCCGGCATCGGATGAACAGCATGGCAGTCGGACAGAGGGACGAGAGGATCATGGCATCATGCCCCGCGCCCGACATCAGCTGCATGGGCTTCCCCCCTTCCGCCGCGATGGCGCCATCCATCAGTTCGATCAGTTCCGCAGCGCAGGGGCTGGCGGGCAGATCGTGAAGGAGCGTGTGGGCAATTTCCACATGTCGGCTCGCCGCGACGCTTTGGAAGCGGTCGATGATCGCCTCGGCAAGAATGGCGCACGCCGCGTCGCTGGCGGCACGAACGTCCAGACTGAACGTCACAGATCCGGGAACCACATTGGGCGCGCCCGGCGAAACGGACAAGGTGCCCACGGTCGCCACATGATTTTCACCGGCGGCGCAGGCAAGTTCCTCCGCGGCGACCATCATCGTTGCCGCGGCGGCGAGTGGGTCGCGCCTCAAGGCCATGCTGTTGGTCCCGGCATGGCCCGCCTGTCCCGTCACGGTAAGCGAAAAGCGCTTTTGCGCAGCGATGCCCGTGACAGTACCCACGGCCAGCCCGTGCGATTCCAGCACAGGCCCCTGCTCGATATGGGCTTCGACGTAGGCCAGCGCCGGGCCGTGACGCGCCTGCTCCAGATGCAGACCCCCGCCGCTTTCGGCGCCGATCGCCTTCCGATATGCGGCCATCGCCTCTTCAAGAGTGACGCCTGCGGCGTCCATCATTTCGGCATCAATCGCGCCCAGCGTTCCCGCAACGGCACGGCTTGTCACCATCGCCACGGGAAAGCGCGATCCCTCCTCATCGCCGAAAGCATATATTTCGATGGGAAAGGGCATAAGCCTGCCCTGCCGATGGAGTTCGGCCACGCATTCTATGCCCAGCACAATCCCCAGGGGGCCGTCATAGCGCCCGGCGTCCCGCACGCTGTCAAGATGGCTGCCGATGATGAGCGGCGGACCATCCGCCGCGCCTGCGTAACGCCCGATGAGGTTCCCGACCGCATCGACATGGGTCTGCAAGCCGGCCTCTGTCATCCAGGTGGCGACCTGCGCCTGGGCTGCGATATAGGCGGGAGAGAGGTAGCTGCGGAACAGGCCATCCGGCATGTCGCTAAACGCGCCCACGCCCAATATGTCGCAGCGATGAACCGCGCGGCTGCTGCTCACCATGCCGCTACCGCTCCATCGGAGCGCGGATCGGTGGCGCCTTCGAGCATCGCATCGGGATGACGCACGATCGCTCCGGCATGTCCCATCGTCGATGTCAGGGCGGAAAGCAGCTCGACGTCATGGCCAGCGGCGCGCAGCTTATCGACCAGTTCCGGCGAGAAACGGCTCTCCAGCTTCAATGTCATGCTCGTCTCGCCCCAGGTGCGGCCCAAAAGCCAGCGCGGCCGACTGACAGCCTCCTGCAAAGGTACGCCGAACCGGGCATATCGACTGAAAATCGCTGCCTGAGTCTGCGGCTGTCCTTCGCCGCCCATGGTGCCATAGCCCATGACACGGCCATCCTCGAAGCGCGCCAGCGCCGGGTTTAGCGTGTGGAAGGGTTTTCTGCCCGGCTTCAGGGCGTTCCACCCGTCCGCCGTTAGCCGGAAGCTGGAGCCGCGATTCTGCCATGTGATGCCGGTTTCCGGCAGGACGAGGCCCGATCCGAACTCGAAATAGGTCGACTGGATGCAGCTCACGACCTGACCGCGCATATCGGCAGCACCGAACCAGGTCGTGTCGCCAAGCGCCGACGGCCAGGGCCAAGGCATGGCTCTGGCGGGGTCGATAGCGGCAGCGAGGGCATCCAGCCTGTCCGGATCGTCAAGCAGATCCTGCGGCGACATCTCCATATAGGCGGGATCGCCCACATGCGCATCCCGGATCAGGAACGCCTGCTTCGTCGCCTCGACCAGCCCATGAAGATGGCCAAAGGTCTCCGCTGCTCCCACGTCCAGCCTGTCGAACAGGGCCAGGATCAAAAGGGAGGCCAGGCCCTGCGTCGGTGGCGCCGTGTTGAAGAGGGTGGCGCCGTTCACGCGAACGGACAGGGGCGCGGGTTCCGACGCCCGATGCCGCGCCAGATCTTCTGCCGTCAAGGGGCTGCCCAAGTCGGCCAGATCACCCACGATGGCGCGGGCAAGACGCCCGGAATAGAAATCCTGAAAGCCATTTTCAGCCAGCGTCTTGAGCGTTTGCGCGAGCGCGGGCTGCTTCAAACGGTCATTTTCCTGCAACGGACGGCCCGAAACGGTGAAGACGTCCCGATAGGCGCCGCGCTGGGCAACGAGTTCCGCGTGCTTGGACTGGCCCACTTCCGCCCCCCCGCGCGTGACGGCCACGCCCTCTTCGGCCAGTTCGATGGCGTCACGGAGCAGCCGGGTAAGGGTGAGCGTTCCGGCATCCCCGGCCAAAGCCTGTTGCCAACCCGAAATTGTGCCCGCCACCGTGTTGGCGGCCAGCGGTCCGCGCCACGGAATTTCGGTCAAATTGCCGTAGAAAGAGAGGTTAGCCTTCCCCGCTGCCGCGCCGCAGGCATCGACCGCGTGGACATGCCCGTCTGGATCGTGAATCAACCAGAAGCCATCCCCTCCAATCCCGGTCATATGCGGATAGACCACCGCGAGCGCCGCAGCCATCGCTACACAGGCTTCAACGGCGGTGCCCCCATCCTTGAGGATGTCGAGTCCGGCTTGCGAAGCCAGATGGTGCGGCGCGGTGGTGACACCGCGATAGCCGCGAAGCGAATGCTGCATGATGGTTCCGATTCTGCCTTTTTGGGCGCTTGCTGAGGCAAGTCTGTGACGAAAACCGCGTTCGATAAAGTGCAACTTTTCGGCCAATGCGATGCCGAAATTAGAGCGCAAAGAGCGGGTAGAGCGCTTCCCGTGGCGCAACGAAAAAAAGTGGCCAAAGCTGACGCCTGGCCACCATGTTTTCGCTAGCTATGATTATTGCTATCCGGTCAGTCCCATTTCCCTCAGCGCCTTTCTGTAGGCGACCGACGAACGATCTGCCGCGAAATGCGCCTCATCCTCCATGTCGAGGGGCAGATCTTCGGGGCACTGCGCTTCCACTATTGCCTGATCCTCGGCAAAGATTTGCGCGTTGAAGGCATAAACATCATCCAGGGAACCCGTCTTGTCGAAATTCCTTACGAGCGGCACGTACAGGATCGTTTCCCTGGCTGAGACAGGTGTCGCGATGTTCATGATCCGCAGAACGCCGTCATCCGGGAAATCAACTTTCAAAAAAGCAATGAAGGGGGGGTGCACGTCGAAGGTCCGGTGCCAGATAAAACCTTCGGGTTCGAGATGGTGCAGCGCCTTTGGGAAATTGCTGACGTCCGACACATAGATGCTACGGAAACCGAAATCGGTCGACTTTGTTTGATATAGCGGAACGACACTGTTTTCGCGGTCGGCGAAGGCTTCATGGTGAATCCATGCAAAATGGGCAACGTCGATGAAGCCCTCCACCTGTCTTCCGGGGGCAGCGTTCATTCCCACTGGCGGGCATAGTATCGTCTGGAAGGCCGGATCGCTCCACTCCGGGAATTCAGGGATCACCGGTTCGGGCGACTGAGCGTCAAGGCACGTCCACACCAGCCCATAACGTTCGACAGAGGGCAAGATGGTCGCCCGAAAACGATCGGACGGAACGACGTTGGGCTGCGCGGGAATACGAACGCAGCGCCCGTCGCTGGCGAAGCGCAAACCATGGTAGGGACAGACGATTTCATCTTCTTCGACCCAGCCCATGCTGAGCGGCGCCCCCCGGTGCGGGCACAGGTCACGCGCGACGTTGATCCCGTCCGTGGTCCGGTAGATCACGAGTTTGACGTCAAGCAGCCTGGCGGCCAACGGCTTGTCGCCAATATCCTCCGCGCGGGCGACCGGGAACCAGAATTTGGCGAGAATTTCCCAGTCGCCATCCGCGTAGGAACAATTTCGCGGGCGGCTCAGGCGGTTGTGACATGCCGGAGATGCCTTTGCGGGCGCATCGTCCGGCGGGTCCAGCAAGGACGCGGCCGAGTTCACGCCGCCGCTCCACGGAAATTGATCCGGAAGGCGTTGCCATCGGGATCCCGCAACACCGACTGAAACCAGCCATAATAGGTGGCGAACGGCTCTTTGACGATTGTGCCGCCCAGTTCCCGAGCCTTGCCGGTCAGATCGCGCACTTCCTGTTCATTATCGACGTCGAATGTCTGGAAAGCCCGGTCGCCCTGCCCTTCCAGCGGAATGAGGCCAAGCAGTTCATAGGCGCCCGGACCGCTGAAGCCCAGCGATGTGCCGCCCGCCACGAAACCGCGAAAAATGGGAGAGCGACTTGCCACGATCTCCTCCAGCCCGAAAAGCGTGCCGTAGAAGTCCGCCAAGCGATCGATGTCGTTGGTGAAGATGTTGGTATAGGCCAAAGCAGCCATGTTAAAATCCCTCTTTACGCTGCCAGACCGTAGGTCTTGCGATACATTTCGGCGATGTGCCCGCCGACCGTCGTTTCTTCAAAGTCCGGCTTCCCGCTCTTGGGCAGGCAAGTTGGGGCGCAGCCGACCTTGTAGAAATAGTTCGGATCGAAAAAGGTCGGCACCGAAAACCTGTCGCGGCCGGAATGATTGTTCAGGACGCGGTGCATGTTGGCGTGATAAAGTCCGTTAGTCAGAACACGCACCATCTCGCCCAGATTTATGACGAAAGTTCCCGGTATCGGCGGCGCGGCGATCCACTCACCCGCCGCATTCTCGACCTCGAGGCCGCCGACACTGTCCTGCAACAGAATCGTGATCATGCCCCAATCGGTATGGGCGCCGGCACCGATCTGATTGAAGGCAGCGTCTGCAGGCTGCGGGCCATACCGCAGCAGCCGGCTG
Source organism: Sphingobium sp. IP1 (assembly GCF_002708645.1). Classification (NCBI taxonomy): domain Bacteria; kingdom Pseudomonadati; phylum Pseudomonadota; class Alphaproteobacteria; order Sphingomonadales; family Sphingobiaceae; genus Sphingobium; species Sphingobium sp. IP1. The sequence goes on along the minus strand of NZ_NOIW01000026.1, from coordinate 47,815 downwards.
TTGAAGAGCGGCTCTTTCAAAGCCTCGACGAAATAATCGTCCGGCAGATCGAGAGACAGGGCGATAAGGCCCATTAAATGGCGGCCGACCCGGAACATCTCGCCAACATAGGTCTCGTACCGGCTGCGGAAGCCTTCCGGCTGGTCCGGCCACTGGTTGGCACCACAGTTGGGAACCCCGTCACGCACGTAAGGATGATCGTCGTCCAGGTCGCAGCCGATCAGGAAACCTTCCTTGAGATCGGGAGGCGATCCGTCATCCAGCGTCTGGAGACCGGGAACCTCATAACCGCGCGTGCAGGTCGAATTTTTGGCATCAACCTTCTGCTTTTCCACGAGCGGAAGCGCGAAGAACTCCCTGGCAAGCTCCAGCTGACCGTCCATCATCGCCTGCGGCACGCCATGGTTGCTGATGTAGAAGAAGCCGGTGTCGCGTGCCGTTTTGTGAATTTCCCAGGCAACAGCCTTCCTGGCTTCCATATCGTCGGAAAAACTCGGACCCAGATCGATCACCGGAATGGTTTCGGCTGGTTTTGGCGGGGTATAGACAATCATGATCGCTTATCCTGAAGAGAACCAAATTCAGACGGTTTCCATGTCCTTGAACTTGGGCGTATCGTTCATCTGGTTCATCTTCATCTCCAGATGTTCGAGCGAAGTCGTTTTCCCATATTTGGGCGCGCTTTTCACGGCGCAGCTTGGGATGCACTCGATAATCGCGTCGTAATTGGGCTGGTGGAAGAACACCAGGGACTGACGCCGGCTGCCGACAGCCTTGTCGCGCGGTGGATTGATCACACGATGCATGGTCGACACCCATTCGTCGTTCGTCCACTGCGCCATCAGGTCGCCCAGATTGATGATGAACGCGCCCGGTACTATCGGCACCGCCTCCCACCGGCCATCCGGAGTCTGCACCTCAAGACCGCCGGGCTTGTCTTCCGCCTTGAGAATGGTGAGACCGCCATAGTCCGTATGCGCACCGGCACGGAGTTGTCCCTCTTCGGGTGCCTCGGGCTGGTCAGGATAGTTGGTGACGACCATGTTGGTGATGTGCTTGTCGATCTTGTCGGCAAACCAATCGGCCGGCAAGTCCAACGCCCTTGCGCACAATTCCATCAGCAACTCGGCCAGCTTTTCCATCTCGTGGTAATAATCGACGATGCCGTGCCTGAATTCGGGCACGTCGGCGTCCGGCCAGATATTGTCGTGGAAGATGCGCTGCGCCGTCGGAGACGTGAAATATGGATCCTCCGCGTCGAGGTCGAAGCGCCCGATATTATAATATTCCCGATGATCAGGCTTCGCTTCCTGCCCGATCGTGCTTGCCAGATTCCCCGTCTCCATACCGAAATAGCCGCGATAGATTTCAGGATCGGGCGAACGATATTTCGTTTTTGCAGCCAGAGACAGGTCGAAGAAACGGCGCGTCGTGTCCGAGGCACGCTCGATGATCTCGGCAGACACGCCATGGCCGGACACAACCAGAAACCCGATGCTCCGCGCTGCGGCGCCAACTTCCCGGGCTACCGCCTGCTTTTCCTCTTCCGTGCCCGTCCGCGCTTTGGTCAGGTCGATGATCGGAACTATGCTACCGTCGAACTTCATTTTATCCTCCTCAGGCACCGGCTGCCACGGCCGGCACGGAATCGTTTGGAACTGAGTCTTCTGCGTCCGCGCTGGCGCCACCGGCGCGGAGAAAAGCATTGAGTGCGATCGCAGTGATGATCCCCAGAAGCACGCCGCTATGGGTGAAGGGGGCCAAAATTTCGGGCGCCGCCGCAAAGAAGCGGGGATTGAATGTGGGGATCAAGCCGACACCAAGGCTGATGCCCACCACCAGCAGGTCTTCGCGCGATCGGTCCAGCCGCGCCGCCGACAGCGAGCGGATGCCGGATGCCGCAACCATGCCGAACAGCACCAGGGCAGCGCCGCCAAGCACGCTGGGCGGGATTGCCGCCACCAGCGCGGAAAGCTTGGGGAACAGCGCGAGCAAGAGCATGATGGCCGCCGCACCTGCACAGACGAACCGGCTGCGAACGCCCGTCATGCTCACCAGCGCGATATTCTGCGCATAAGATGTGTAAGGAAAGCTGTTGAACAGCCCGCCGATCACCGCGCCCGCGCAGTCGGCGCGAAGGCCCCGCGCCAGGTCGCGAGGCGTAGTCGGACGCTCCACCACATCGCCCAGCATGGTGAGCATTCCACTCGATTCCACCAGTGTGACCAGGATGACGATCACCATGGATGCGATTGCCGCCGGATCAAACACGGGCAGGCCGAAATGAAATGGGGTGACGAGCTGCAAGGCCGGCGCCGCCTTCACGTCGGCGACATCAACCATGCCGAGAAGGGCCGCAAGGACATAGCCGGACGACATGCCGATCAGGATCGCACAGTTGGCGAAAAAGCCAACCCCAAAGCGGGTCACCAGCAAAATGGTCGCGATCGTCGCCGCTGCGAGCATCAGGTTGGTGGGCGAACCGTAATCCGGCGCGCCTCGACCGCCGGCCGCCCAATCCAGCGCCACGCCGACAAGCGACAGGCCGATCAGCAGCATCGCCGTGCCTGTGACCGTCGGCGTCAGGATGGAGCGCATCCGCCCGACCATCGGCACAAGTGGCAAGACAATGAGGCCGGCGGCGATCGCCGCGCCATAGACTGCGGTAAGTCCGAGCCCCGGTTGGCTGGCGATGGCGATGGCGGGCATAACGCCGACAAAGGTAACACCCATGATGACGGGCAGGCGGATACCGATGGGGCCGACCCCAAGACACTGGAGCAAGGTAACCAGTCCACATGCGAACAGGTCCGCGCTGACCAGATAAGCCGCATGTTCGGGAGAAAGCTTCAATGCAGAAGCAACCAGCAAGGGGACCGTGATCGCGCCGGCATACATGGTGAGCACATGTTGCAGGGCCAAGGCTCCCAGCGCCCCGATTGGCGGGACGCTGTCTACCGGGTGCATATCGGAGGGTTTAGAATTCATATTTCATAGAACCGATGATCTGACGCGGCGGAATGTACATATCGCTGGTCGTGAAGCTACCGAAGGGATTCGAGTAGCGCGAGGCGACGCCCGCCTTGTCAAAGATGTTCGAGACGGTGAGGCCGATCGTCCAGTTCGTATCCCGCGGCGTGAACGCGAAATTCGCATTCACCTGGGTGTAACTCGGCACCACGTCGCGAGCGCCGTCATTGAAGATGCGATACTGGAATTTCCCGCGATAGATCAGTTCCCCATGGGATTTGAGCGTTCCGAGCGACCCAAGCTCCAGCCTATGGGTGACGCCCACCGCCCCTTGCCACTTGGGCAATTTCGGCGGTTTGTTCCCATTCGTGTTGCGCGTCTGGGTCGCGCGCAGGGCAATGGTGTAGGCATCGAAGGGGCCATAGCCTAGCGCAGCGGCAGCCAGCGTCGCGGCATGTGCCCGCGAGGGATCCAGCGTGATGTAATCCCCGACCAGTTCGCCATTCAGATAAGTGACGTTGCCATCGAATTTGAGGTTGTCGGTTGCCTCCACCGTAGCTTCAGCCTCGGCACCCCATATCCGGGTTTTGGGAACGTTGGAAACCCCGCCCTGATAGGCGATCGGATCCTCCATCTGATATTGGAGATCCTTATAGTCGTAGAAGAAGGCAGCGCCATTGAGGGTGATCCGGTCGCCGGCAAAGCGGTTCTTGGTTCCAAATTCATAGGACCAGACATATTCCGGCTGATAGGTCAGCGGGACGAGCAGCGGCGTGCTGTTATTGCTGACGCCTCCGGGCTTATACCCGCGGGACACGCTGGCATAGACCATGTTGCGCGAGGTCAATTCGAAATCGACCTCCGCTTTGCCGGTCAGAGCATCTTCCTTGGTCTTGGCGTAGACGGTCGGCCCAAAAATGTCGAAAAGCGTGCTGTTGCTGCTCTTGAAATCGTCATGGCTGAAGCGCAGGCCCAAGGTCGCACTGATGCGGTCTGCCAGCTTGTACTTGGCCTGGGCGAACGCCGCATAGCTGTAGCGCTTCTGACGCGAGTTGAGCGCATAGTCCAGATTATAGGGATAGTTCGCGAAAGTGAGCGGCAATGTGAGATTATAGGTCGGGTTTGCGTCCGTCCCCCGATATTCCAGAATATCCTGACCAAGCTTCTGATAAAGGAAATAAGTGCCGAGGATGTAGTTGAGCGGCCCATTCCCGTTCGACGTCAGGTTGAATTCCTGACTGATCGCGTCGACACTGTTGTTCCAATAGGGCTGCGCATCATAGGCACCCGTATTTGCATGATGCAGCCGATCGACGTCGATCTGATTATGGTTGCGCGTCGTCTGATAGGACGTGAGCGATTTGAGTGTCGCGAACCCCATATCATAGCGCAGGTCGGCATAGGTGAGGAAGAAGTCGAGCTTATATTCGTTAGGATAATCCTGCGAGATCCGGCGCGGATCGAGATCGGGATCGTCGACATTTTTCTGGGCTGCGCCATGTTCATCCGCGTTGAAATATTGCGCCGTCAGTTGAGCGGAGAAGCGCTCCGTCGGCGTCCACAGAAGCGAAAGCTTGGTTGAAATCCGGTCGGCATCGTCCAGGCCATAGCGTCCATAGCTCGGTCCCAGACCGGTCTGACGCGCAAAACCCTCATGATAATAGCGCTGAACAGTGCCGCGAACCGCCAGCGTGTCAGTCAGCGGCACATTGAGCGTGGCAGTCCCACGCACCAAATCATAATTGCCCAGTTCCAACTGAGTCGATCCACTCAACGCGTCCAGACTTGGCTTCGCGGCGATCGCATTGATGATCCCGCCCGTCGCGCTCTGACCGAACACCGTCCCCTGCGGTCCGCGGAGCACTTCCACCCGCTGCAAATCAAGAAAGTCCTGCTGCAAGGCATAAGGGCTGACGATATAGACGCCGTCAATGTGGAAAGAAGTGCCCGGTTGCGCGCTCAGATTGTCGGATGCTTCATAGCCGACCCCCCGAATTGATACGACGCGGACAAAGCCGCCGCTGTTCGCAATGGTCAGCCCCGGAACGAACCCGTTCATGTCGATCAACTGCGTGATGTTGGACTGGGCCAGCGCATCTGCGGTGATCGCGGTGATGGCGATGGGCGCCCGCTGCACAGTCGTTTCCTGCTTTTCGCCCGTGACGACAATGTCGCTCTCGGCAAAATTGCTATCCGCCGAGGCCGGCACGGCGTCGACGGCCTCTGTTGCACCTGCAGCATGAGCCGAGACACTCGCACAAAAGGCGAACGGAAGCATGGCACTGGCAAGAAATGCAGATTTTCCCCTTAGTTTATTCACTTCTATACCCCTTTTTTGGAGGGCGACCTGAATCGCTCAGTTTTCCCGCCCTCCCCTTTTTTTCGCTCTTGCACATCATCTGTCATTGAACTGCGATCTGATCCATCGCAGAATACAGCAAGCACTGTTCTAAAAATGTAGACACCGGGGAATGACCATGCTTTTTGGCCGTGCCGCCATTTATTTCGATGAAGTTGCAAAGCGCGGAGCGCTTCGTCGCGCTGCCGATGTGCTGCACATCGCACCATCCGCCGTCGATCGCCAAATCATCCTGCTGGAGGAGGAATTGGGAACCAAATTGTTCGAACGAACCGCCACGGGCATGAGGATGACCGCAGCAGGGGAGCTTCTGATCGATGGTGTGCGCAGGTGGCGGCGAGATCTTGTGCGGATTCGTTCCGAGATCGACAATCTGGTCGGGCTGCGCCGCGGTCATGTCACCATCGGCATGGTAGAAGGTGCAAGCGAGTTCGTGGCTTCAGCTGTCGCCCACTTTCAAGAACGATATCCCGCCATAAGGTTCCGCATGGACGTATTCGGCGCCCAAGGCGTGATCGATCAGGTGTTGCGAGGCGATATCGACGTGGGTGTTACCTTCAACCCGCCGGACAACCCTTCAATCCGGCTCGATCGGACTATGATCTACCGCCTTGGGTTTCTGGTCCAGCCCGGCCATCCGCTCGCGCAGAGGAAAGACGTTTCGCTGGCCGAGTGCGCGACCTATCCACTCGTCATCCCCGGAGAGAATCTTTCGCTTCGCCGGGTGCTGGATACCGCCTGGGCGAAGCATGTCGGCGGCGTGCCCCGGGCGGTTGCCGAAGTTAACAGCATTGGTGTGATCAAGGCGTTGGCGCGGCGCGGTGTTGGGATCGGATGCCTCACCGCCTTGGACGCCATCAGTGAAATTGAGGCTGGAACCCTCATATTCCTTCCGGTGTCGGACGAGCGCGTTGACCTTTCCACTTTATCCATCGTCAGTGCAGCAGGCCGCACTCTCTCGGTCCCCGCATCCTTGATGATCCAGCATCTTGCCTACATGATGGAAGATCACGGAGTCCCTGTCGTTTAAATTCGAGATGACGAGCATCTCCAGGACAATAATCACCGCGCAGCGTCGAGCTGCATTGCAGAGTCGATTCAAGATCGGTAAGCGCGCGCTTTTTGCCAAAGGCTGCTATGTCGAACGATCGGAAAATCCAGTTTCGCGAGATGTCGTATGATCAGTTTCTCGCTCATGTCGAAACAATTGCGCATCAGGTCGAAGAGGACAGCTGGAAACCGGATTACATCGTCGGAATAGGGCGCGGAGGTCTCGTGCCTGGCACATATCTTTCGCATCGGCTCGAAATCCCATTGCTGTCGATCGACCACAGTTCCAAGGTTCATGTATTTTCCGATGCGCTGCTGGTTCACCTGGCCTCCTGCACCCAGCGTGGCGAGCGCTTCCTTTTTATCGATGACATCAACGACAGCGGAAAAACTCTGGCTCGGTTTCGATCGCTGATAGAGGAGCATGACGGAGAGCTCTCCAACTTTCGCTTCTCCGTGCTTATCAACAATGTCAGTTCGCGGGCCACGGTCCATTACGCATCTGAAACAATCGACCGGCAGAGCGACAAGAGCTGGTTCATATTCCCTTGGGGTTCCGTCGCGTCCCGAGCCGCTCAAGAATGGGATGCGCGGGAAGATCCTGAGCGACTTGGTTTAACAAAGTGAAGTCTCCTCAGATGACAGATATACTTCCGCATACCTAATGTTAGCTGCCAAAGTCGGCGACCATGACGGCTGTACGCCGACACACATCGTGCCATAATTGAGTACCACTGGTCGGCGAGACTCAGGCCAGCGCCTCATTTCCGTCCTTTGGGCGATCTTGGAAAAAGAGACGGTGAGGCTATCGCTGCCGTCGGGCAACTGCTTGACGTCGGTGACGGTGTCGACGGCCAGCCCGGAGAGGCGCAGTCGGAGTCATAGGCCAGCTAGAACGGCGTGGGGCGCTCAGAGCGACCGGTTCGGCGCCGCAGAAGTCGAGCAGCGTGATCTGCACCCCCCACTGACTGGCCCAGAGACTATGAAAGTCTGGACCAGAGTGAGCCTGCCCCAATCGCGGCGAGCCGCTAACCCCTTCAGCAGATGCCCCAAGGAATTGATTGCTGCTACGCGAGATCAAGCAGACAGAGTTCCAGGTTGAAGAAACTGAAGGACGCTTTCCGCATGGCGCGCAACGGAATCCTCAGTCATCATCGCCTTTTGGCCTGCTAAGTCGGCCTCTTTCGTCAGCATCGGGGGAACCTGCACCATGCCGACCAGCGAATAGAGCATGGAGTGAACCGGCATCTGGTGAATAACGCCCGCTCTCATCATATCTTCCAGCCAAGGCACGACCACAAGATGATGCTTGATTACGAATTCCTGAACCGTCGATGGACGGCATCACGGACGAACAGATTGCGAGCGCCAATTTGAACGCCGAAGATCATCGGCTGAAGCTCACCCTGGAACTGTCCCGGCAGCTCATCGGCACGCCGCGTCACCTCTCCCAGCATCCCGGCGGCTTTGTGCTGACCCAGGACCGTCTCGATGATCTCGTGCCGATCGAACCGGCGCGGATGGAGGATCGCCAAATCATAGAATGGGATAAAGATGATATCGATGCGTTGAAATTCATGAAGGTCGACGTGCTGGGCCTTGGCATGCTGGGCTGCATGAACCGAGCGTTCAATCTGCTCGAAGAGCATAAGGGCATCCGTGTCGGCATGGCCGACCTCCAGGACGATGATCCGGCCGTCTATGCCATGATCCAGCGTGCCGACACGCTTGGCGTCTTCCAGATCGAGAGCCGGGCGCAGATGTCGATGCTGCCGCGGATCAAGCCGAAGGAATTTTACGACCTCGTGATCGAGGTCGCGATCGTGCGGCCCGGTCCCATTCAGGGCGACATGGTTCATCCCTATCTGCGCCGCCGCGAGGGCAAGGAGACGCCCGAATATCCCAAGCCGGAGCTGGAAGCCGTGCTCAAGAAGACGCTCGGCGTCCCGCTCTTCCAGGAACAGGCGATGAAGGTCGCAATCGTCGGCGCAGGCTTTACCCCGGCTGAGGCCGATCAGCTGCGCCGCGCCATGGCGACATTCAAGCTGACGGGCGGGGTCAGCCATTTCTACGACAAGCTGGTGAACGGGATGATCGCGCGGGGCTACCCCAAGGATTTTGCCGAGCGCACCTTCAAGCAGATCGAGGGGTTCGGCAGCTATGGCTTTCCCGAGAGCCACGCGGCGAGCTTTGCCAAGATCGCCTACGCCTCCTGCTGGATGAAGCATCATCATCCCGACGTCTTCTGCGCCGCGCTGCTGAACGCTCAGCCCATGGGCTTCTATGCGCCCGCCCAGATCGTGCGGGATGCGCGCAATCATGGCGTCGAGGTGCGTCCGGTCTCGATCAACCACAGCCATTGGGATTGCACGCTCGAACCGGCGCTCGGTCGATACAAGGCGGTGCGTTTGGGGTTCCGTCAGGTACGCGGGCTTGCCAACCTTCACGGCGCTGCGATCGTCGGCGCGCGCGGCCCCGCGCCGTTCGAAAGCGTCGAGGAGGTCTGGCGCCGCGCCGGCGTGCCGTGCGCCGCGATCGAGCGGCTGACCGAGGCCGACGCCTTCTCCTGTATCGCACAGGACCGGCGACAGGGGCTATGGAAGGTCAAGGGCCTCGGCGAAGCGCCCCTTCCCCTCTTCGCCGCCGCAGATGCGCGCGAGGGAAAATTCTCACCCGAAGGCGAAGAGGCGTTGGTCACGCTCCAGCCGATGACGCAAGGGCGGGAGGTGGTGGAGGATTACCGCTCACTTCAGCTCTCGCTCCGCAACCATCCGCTGAGCTTCCTCCGCCCAGAGCTCGACGCCATGCGGATCGTGCGCTGCGCCGATCTCAAGTCGATCCGCGACGGCCGCAATGTGGAAGTGGCCGGCGTCATCCTGGTCCGCCAGCGCCCTGGCTCGGCAAAGGGCGTGCTGTTCGTCACGATCGAGGACGAGACCGGGGTCGCGCAGGGCATCCTCTGGCCGGACCGGTTCGAAATCTACCGCCGGCAGGTCATGTCCGCGTCGATGATCGCGATGCGCGGACGGCTGCAGAAGGAGGGCGAGGTTATCCATGTCATCTGCGATCGAATCATCGATCATGACGAGATGCTCCGCTCGGTGGGGAGAATGGACTTCAGTGTCGCCCCTGGCCGGGGTGATGGTGCAAGTCATGGCGGGGGTCCCGATCCGCGAGACCCCGCCTTCCCAAGCGGCCGGACACTTGGCTCACTGCTCTATCGCGCCGCGCACGCGACAGCTGACGATATCCTACCCATTCGCAGCCATGATTTTCGTTAGATCGCGCTTCGCGCTATGCATCCACGGCTTTGGCTCCAGAATCTATGCCGTAGCAACCCGCGCCAGCACAATAGGCGGTCTGGCGCTCATAATCGGGAGCACACAATGAACCAAATTTCACCTGTGCTTCGTGCGCTTCTGCCGCTACTCAGCAGGAGGGCAAAGTTCGTGAATAAGAATTATGTTAAATTACCGCTAACCAAACCAATCCGCGTGATGACTGTATGGATCCGCTACTCGAACCGACAGCAAACACTGCGCAAGAATCCAAGCGAGATCGTGCTCGCCACCGGAGAGATCGACGCATTCGCATTGGTCAATGTTTCCACAACAGACGGTCATCATCAGGATTTTCGGGCGATTTTGTCAAAATCTAGCTCTCGCAGATTGCAAGCAGCGTCTTCTTGAGCAGCGTCTTGGTATGGCTGGTGATCGGCGATGCCGCATCGGCGCCCGCCGCCAGTTCTTCAGCCAGCGCGAGATCCTTTTCGCCAATGCCGGCTTGGCCGGCGAAGAAGGCACGCCGGGCTGCATCCCCCGGATTATTGCGGAAGTCGACGAAACCGGCCATCGGCGGGGTGAGATTGCCGTTGCGCTTCATCACGGTCAGCAGCTTGTCCATCGGCACGCCCGACGCCTCCGCTACATTGGCAACCTCTATACCCAACATGATGCCGCACCAGGAAACGAGGTTGTTGCAGATCTTGAGGGCCATTGCCGACCCGAGCGGACCGATATGCATCGTGTTCGTCGAAAAGGCGTTGAGCACCACCTGGACGCTGGCGGCGACGGATTCCTCGCCACCGGTCATGCAGAAGACGAAGGGACCGTCCTTAGTCATTTCGGTCCGTGTAACCGGAGCATCGATGACGTCGATACCTTGGGGAGCAGTGCGCTCGGCGATATGCTCCGCGGTCTTCGGCTTGATCGTGCTGTGGATAAGCAGGATCGCTCCCCGCTTCATCGCGGGCAGCAGTGCATCGACGCATTCCAGTACCTGTGTGTCGTCCCGCACGCAGATGCCGACAACGTCGGCATCCACGCCAACCTCCGCCATGGAAGCGGCGAGCCTCGCACGGCCTTCGAATTTCGCCAGTGCATCGGGAAACACGTCGTAGACGGTAAGGTCTAGCGGCAGTTTGGCAAGTTCCCGCGCCTGATCGCCGCCCATGCTGCCGAGGCCGATGAAACCGATTTTCCTGATAGTATCTGTCATGAAATATCCTTCAGGCCTTCTCCAAGTTCGCGAATGAGGTAATCAATCCAAACGCCCTTAGTAAATCCCAAACGGGGCCTGCACGAATGCCAAACCATTGCGGGAGCGCCAAAGCCGGTCGCTCCGGGCATAGCTTTTCGGTCCGAAACGAAAAGTCGCGCCGATGCCCCACGTGAAGGGATCGCCGATATAATCGATCGCCGTGCCCAGTGTCGGCAACTGATCGGCGAAGGCACGGGTTACATATTTCTTTCCGCCGATATTGCGGCCGAAGATCGACAGCTCAAGATTGGGATCTTCGATCTGCAAAGCAATACGCCCGCTCAAAAGCCCATATTCCGGTATGCTATTGATCCGGTTGGCGATTGCAATCGCATCACGATAAGCTTGCGCGCGCCGCGGATCGGCGGTGAACAGACCGAAATTCTGTTTGCCGATATAGGCGTAGTTTGCATAGATCGATAGTTCGCCAAATGGGGTCGGCACCTTCTGCGTGGCCGATATGCCGAACTGCTTCTTGGGCATTTGCGGCAGAGCCTCGTCGCTGCGATCGACCGAACAGCGGACCGAACCTGCGGCGGTGCCGGCGACGCAATCCGACACGTTGGCACCGGCGACGGGAACGAACTGCTGCTGTTCGACGAAAGTGCCGGAGACATATTTGCCGTCGAGCAGGGCGAGATTGCCGGAGAGCAGCATCCCTTCCCAGGGAACGGCGCTTATTTCAAGTTCGCCGCCATAGACGCGCGCATCGCCCGAGTTGCGGAGGAATTGCGTGGTTGCACAGGCAAGCGCGCCCGGTGGGGTGATGCAGTCGGAAGCATTGCGCTGAACGTCCGACTGCCAAGAATGGAAGGCGGCGGCATTGATGCGCAACCGATTATCCAATGTGCTGAACTTGACACCGAGTTCAACGTCCCTGACCTTCTCAGGCTTGAACGGCGGTGTCGCAGCCGAACCATTGCGCATATTGAAGCCGCCGGCCTTGGACGCGGCGCTCGTCTTCACATAAGCAAAAAGGCTGTCGGTGATTTCCATATCGACACCCGCCGTCCAGGCGGGGTAATTATATCTGACCGAACGTGGCAGGCTGCAGGGCGCAACAAAACCAGGATTCGAGACCAGCTCGGCCGCGCAGGTGTTGGCGGCAAGGTTCGTTCTGTTCAGCAGAACAACCTCTCGCTTATCCCATGTCCAGCGGACGCCGCCGGTAAGGCGGATCTTGTCGGTCAGACGGTAATAGCCCTGGCTGAACAGGCCGACCGAGACATTCTTCACTGTGCCGTAATTCAGGCCGAAACCGAAATTGGGTGCGGGGGCAGCGGGCGCAAACGACCCGAAGGTCTGCGATACGGACGATTCACGACCGCTTTCCGTCGAATAGTAGCCGCCCAGAATATAGCTGAAACGGTCGCCCAATTCCCCGGAGAACTGAAGTTCCTGCGAATATTGATCGGATTTGTAGGCGCTTTCGGCCGCCAGAATCTGGGCAGGAGTGCCATCGAGTTCGTTCAGGCCGATGGCGTTGCTGTAGCGATAGGCGGAGATGGATTTCACCGTGACGGAACCGATTTCGCCATCGATCGTGAGATTGCCGCCGTAGGCTTCCAGCCTGTTATAGGCGTTTCGGCCGCCTGCGGTCAGAAAACCGTAATTGGATCCGACTGGCGGATTGGTGCTGAACGGAATGCCATAGGCATCGTACCAATGGGCCTTGCTGTGCAGATAGGGCGCAAGGGGCGTTGCCGCGTTGATCGCGCCGATCGCCGCGCTGGCGCCCGGGTTGACCGCTGCAAGGCCGGCGAACTGGCCATGATCCTTGATGATGTTATAATCGCCGCTGAGCGTGGCCGACCAGTTGCTGCCGGCGGGCGCCCAACGCAATTTGGCGCGGGCATAATGGCTGTTGCGGTCCTTGAGTTCGCTGTTCGAGGTCAAATTCCGAGCATAGCCGTCGTGATCCACGAAATCATAGACGAAACGCGCCGCCAGCTCATCGCCTATTAACGGCACGTTGAGAACAGCGTCGACATTTCGATAATCATAGTTGCCGCCCTGAATGCGGAACTGCCCTTCGAAATCGCCCGTAGGATTGGCCGTGACGATGTTGAGCGCGCCGCCGGTGGTGTTGCGACCGAACAATGTGCCCTGAGGGCCACGCAGAACCTCGACCCGCTGCAGGTCGATGAGATCGGCCGAACCCTGCGAGGGACGCGGAATATAAACGCCGTCGACATAGGTTGCGACGGAAGGATCATTGGCGACGCCCGGATTCAACGCCGGCATGCCGCGGATGGAGATATAGACGAAGCCCGAACCGCCCGGGGCGCCGGTCGCGATCGATAAGCTCGGCGCGGTGCGCTGCAGGCCCGCTACATCGCCGACCTGCGCCTGTTTGATCATTTCGGTCGACAGTGCGGTGACGGCGACCGGCGTGGTCTGGATATTCTCTTCGGTCCGCCTGGCGGTGACCACAATGTCCTCGATTCCCACAGGTCCGGTCTGGTCCGCCGCCATTGTCGGCACGCTGGCCGCGAAAACCGACAAGCTCGCCAATGCGGTCGTCTGGAACCATTTACCTGAAGCCATTTTATCCCCTCCCTGAGCGTTGAATTCGGGCAGGATGTTTTTTCACCTCATGCCCGTGCGACAGAGCGCTAACATCAGGAACGGGCGCGGAGAACCGGCTTGAGCGCCATGTCACGCCGGCGATCAAACTAATGTCCTCTTCGCGATGCTTTGGAGATTTTCCGACCAGTCGGCCATGAACGCAATGACGGTTTCGCGATGGGATGTCCGGTTTGCGCGATATGATTGAGCATCGACCTACCATGGCTGAGCCGCCATAATATCGCTTATAGAAGCGGCTAGCGGCCCGCATGGGAATGGGATGGACAATGACAATGTCGGGTGAGGCGCAATCCATGATTCAGCCGACTGGTGCCATCCTCCCGTGCCAGCCGCTCACAACGGCCTATTTCCATGTTGAGAACAGCGTCATCGCAAACGGCATTCGTGCCGATATCCGGCATTTTGCCTGGGATCGTAGCTGTGACGCCATCTTTGAGCCGAACAGTCGCTATCTCGACTATTCGCTTGGCCCACGTGCACGCGGCTCACGCCTGCTCCCCAACGGTCGTCGCCACGCGCCGCCCTTTGGTGAGGTGTCCTACCTGCCTAATGGAAGCCAATTTGCAGCGCGCTGCGAACCCAGCGAATATCGCATATTCTGTTTGACCTTCGAAGATCACGCAGCGGATCGCCTCTTCCAGAATGACGCGCCGCCTTGGTCATTGCCCCCCTGTTTCGACGTGAAGGCGCCATGGATCCTGCACGGCTTGGCCCGCCTTGCGCAGGAAGTAAGCGATCCCGGCTTCGCGCCAGCCATCATGGTCGAGACCATTGCGCTGTCGATGGTCATCGACCTGTGTCGCCATCTTCAAATCCCCTGCAAATCCGATGCCGGACCCGATTCCCGCATGACGGACTGGCGGCTGCGCCGTCTTCAGGAGCGGATCGAGGCGGGGCTGGCGGGACCATTGTCGATCGTCGACCTGGCGAACGACTGCGGCGTCAGTTCCCGGCATCTGATGCGGACCTTCAAGAATACGGTCGGCAAGACGCTCGGCAGTTACATCGCCGATGCCCGGATTGAGCGGGCCAAACGGGAACTGGTGCAGGACGGCGCCCTCATCAAGATCATCGCGGGGAATTGCGGCTTCCAGAGCGTCGCAGCCTTCAGTGCCGCCTTCCGGAAGGCGACCGGCCTCAGCCCCCGGGGGTTCCGGCAGGAGATGCTGCGCGGGTAGATGGCGCCGGAGCGAGTGCCCGACGCCATCGGACACCCGCTCCAGAACCAGGTTTCAGGCGTTCACACCCGATGTCGCGGCGCGACACGATCGCCGACCCTGTTCAGCCCCATTGCAGGTGGAGATCCGGCACATGCAGGATATTCCCCACATAATAGGGCACCTGGAAGCCGTCCTTGATCCGGAATTCCGGTATGGCCTTGACGAATTCCTCGACCGCAATCTGGAGTTCCAGCCGCGCCAGATGCATTCCCAGGCATTTGTGAATGCCGCTGCCCAGCGACATGTGCGGCGCCTTGCGATCGAAACGGATGGCCTGGGGATCCTCGTAGAATGCCGGATCGCGGCCCACCACGGGGGAACTGAACGCCACATAATCCCCGGGCATGATCGTCTGGCCCTGAATCTCGATGACCTTGGTCGCGATGCGGAAGGCGGTGACCGGGGCGAAGGCGCGCAGGAATTCTTCGACCGCCAGGACGATCAGCGACGGGTCGGCGCGCAGTTCATTCTGCTTGTCCGGATGAGCCGCCAGATAGTTGAAGATGTTGCCGAGCAGGGAGGTGACCGTGTCGAGGCCGCCGATATAGAGATTGAAGCAATGGCCTAACACCTCGTCGTCATTCCACAAACGGCCATCAACCTCGAAGGTCAGCACCTTGCTGATATAGTCGTCGCGCGGCTGCTGGCGGCGCGCCTCGATCTCTTCGAGCAGATAGTCCTTCACGCAGCGCACGGCGTTGCCGCGCACTTGCCAGTCGTTGGAATGGAGCATTTCCTTTTCCCATTTCAGGAATTGCGTCATTCTTTCCTGCGGCAGGCCGAGCAGATCGAGGACGATGAAGATCGGGAATTTTTCCGAAAACTCATCGATGAAGTCGCACTGTCCGCGATCCTTGAAGGCGTTGATCAAGGCCTGCGCCCGCTCACGCACCTGTTCCTTCATCGCGAACATCTTCTGCGGCGCGAAATGACTGTTCAGCGCCTTGCGATAGCCGGTGTGGACCGGCGGGTCGGCCTCGGTCGGAATGACCAGCCAGTTCTCGCCGATATTCTGGGCCCATTTACCCATGCCGTTCTTGGTGAAATTGTCGGCGTCGCGCAGCATCGCCTGGACATCCTCGGCATTTTTGAGCAGCCAGCCGGGCTGATCGCCCGGGAAGATGTTGGTGACATAGGTGATCGGCGGCAGATCCGCGTGCATCGCGGGGATCAGCACTTCCTGCGGGTTATCATAGATCACCGTCCGCGAAAAGAGCGGCAGCGCCATCGCCAGTTCGGGCGGCACATGATCCGGCAGGGGCTTTTGTGCGATTTGGGTCATCATAGTCTCCGAAGCAAAAAGAGATAAATTCCACCCTTGCCAAAGACAGGTGCGATCATGGCCGTCCGTCCGAGACTGGCGACCATGCGGACGATCCGCAATGACAGGAGGCGATGCACATGAGCGAGGCAGACATACTGGATCTGGAACAGGCGATCCGGGACAATTACCGGCTGTGGAACGAAGGGAAGCGCGACGAGCTCGACCGACTTTTCCGGATCCTGGGGCCTGAAGGCTTCACGATCGAATATGTCGGCTCGCCCGCCATGGACGGCGACGCCGCGATGGCCGACATGTGGGCGGAATATGGCGGCAAATGCACGACCGACCCGCTGGAGGTGATCGTCAACGGATCCGAGGGCGCGGCCTATGTGGCCAATCGCCTGCAGACCCCGGACGGCATCGTGACCCTGCCGAGCCTGGAAACCTACAAGGTCGCCGACGGCAGGCTGACGATCCGCTATTTTCATCGGACCGCCCACTAATCCTCCAAGCCCCGAAGTGCAGGCGCTGGACACGGTTCAGTCCTTCGCCTGCATGAAGGCGAGCAGATCGGCATAATGGGGCTGGTGGACGAGGCCACCGCCCGAAATGGAGATATTCTCACCCGTGATATAGCGCGCTTCGTCCGAAGCGAGAAAGGCGACCAGCCCGGCAATATCATCCGGCGTGCCGAATTCCGGCGTCAATATATGCCGCTGGATGATTTCCTTCAGCCCCGGCACTGTCTTCTCAAGGGCTTCGGTCAGCACGACGCCCGGCGCGATGCTGTTGCAGCGGATATTCTGCCGCCCATGCTGGGTCGCCACATATTTGGTGAGCCCGATAATCGCCGCCTTCGACGAACCATAGGCGATACGTGCGAGATCTCCCGCGCTGCCCGAATTGGACGCGGTGTTGATGATCGCGCCGCCGCCGCCAGCGACCATATGCGGGATGGCATATTTGCATCCGAGCAGATAGCCGGTGAGATTGACGTCGAGAATTTCGCGCCAGATGCCGATCGGGATATCGACGGCCGTGGTGTCCTGCGGGCTCTTGTCCGGATCGGTCATCGCCGCATTGTTGTGCAATATGTCCAGCCTGCCGAAATGGTCGACGGCGCGATCGACCATCGCCTTCACCGACTGCGGATCGGCGGCGTCGAACTGGAGCGGCAGCGCCTTGTCGCCCAGCGGTTCGGCTGCACGAACGGCAACGGCCTCGAACAGGTCGGCGACCACGACGCGCGCGCCCTCCGCGACCAGGCGTCGCGCAACCGCGGCGCCGATACCGCCACCGCCGCCCGTGACGATCGCCACCCTGTCTACCAACCTCGTCATCATGCGCGCGTCCCCGGTGATGGGCTGGCGAGAGAAAGCTGCATCGATCGCAGCTTCTCCCGCCAGCCGCTTGGCCGATCAGAATTTAAACGTCGTCTCAACGCCATAGGTAGCCGGTTGGCCAACATAGGCGGCCGCGATGCCCAAGGTCCGATAGAGGTCGGGGAAGCGGCGCAGCAGATATTTCTTGTTCGTGATATTGCGGCCGTAAAGCGCGATTTCGATATCGGGATTTTCAAGCTGGAACGCGATACGTCCGTTGAAAATGCCATAGCCGGGCACGAAACCGAGGCGGTTTTCCGTCTCATAAGCAGCCTTGGTCGCCGCCGAGGCCTGTTCCGCCGCGCGGACCGCATCGAAATGCTGACCGCCGACATAGGAATAGGCGCCGGTCACGGCGAGCGTGCCCCCGCCCACCGGGAATTTCTGCGTGGCGCTGATGTTCAACTGCTTCTTGGGCAATTGCAGCAGCGGCAAGCCGCTCAGGTCGACGACGCAGCCATTGGCGACCCCGGCGCTGTTGGTGCAGCCGCTGCCGGCCACCACCTGGATTTCGCTGAAGCTCCCCTTCACATATTTGCCGTCTTGCAGCGAGCCATTGACGCTGAGGGTCATGCCTTCCCATGGCACGGCCGTGATTTCATTTTCCATGCCCCAGATGCGGACCTTGCCGTTGTTCTGGATATATTGGGTGACGCCGATGCCGGTCACGAAACTGTTGACGATCGCCTGATTGTCATCCTTCCAGGTATGGAAGACCGCCGTGTTGAAACGCAGGCGGCGATCGAACAGATCAACCTTCAAACCTGCCTCGACGTCCTTCACCTTTTCGGGAGAGAAGGCAGGCAGACCGCCGGCGCGCAGGTTCCAGCCCCCAGCCTTGGCCGCGCCGCGGGTCGCGACATAGAGGAAGAGATTGTCGCTCGCCTGCCAGTCGAGACCCAGGTTCCAGGCCGGATAGTTGAACTTGGCATTCTGTTCCTGGTTGCAGGTGGTGGCCGTCACGGGGCTCGTTGGCGTCACGGTGCAGTTGATGCCGGTCGGCGTGCCCGCCACGGCGACGTCATAGGGCAGGCCATATACCTGCGCATTATGCAGCACGCTGTCGCGGGTGTCCCAGGTATAGCGGAAGCCACCCACCGCACGCAGGGCCGGAGTCAGTTCATAATAGGCCTGCGCGAACAGGCCGAAGGTCTTGTTGGTGACGTCGGCATTGGAATCGCGGATGAGACCGCCGAAAATCTGCGACCGGCTGAATTCATAGCCGCTTTCCTTGCCGGCATAGGCGCCCGTGATGAAGCTGAGGCTTTCGGTAATATTCCCGGAAAGCTGGAATTCCTGCGAAATATAATAGGATCCGGACCCCGCAAAGGTCGCCAGCAACGGAACGGCGGTGCCATCCGTGTCATTCTGGCCATAGTTCATCGAGTGGCGATAGCCGGTGATCGACTTGAAGTTCAGACCGCCCAGCTCGACGTTGAGCGTACCGGAAAACCCATATACTTCCAGCGTATTGAACGGCTTCACGCCGTAGAGGGCCTGCGCTTCGGGCGTCAGTGTACCGATCGTGGCCGGGGTCGATGTTCCGGCCGCCGTATTGCCCCACCAATTATCCTTGGTCAGCAGGCCCGCCGTGAGGCCCGGCTGGAAGGCGGCGGGGATGATCGCCGGATTGAAGGCCCAGAGCGCGATCTGCTGACCATGGTTGGACTGGCGGTTCCAGTCGCCCGAAAGGGTCAGATCCCAGCCATTGCCCTCATATTTGAGCTTGCCGCGCACAAACTTGCTGCTGTTGTCGGAAAAGTCGCGGTTGGTGACAAGATTGTCGCCATAGCCATCCCGCTCATTGACCGCGCCGCTCAGACGGATGGCCAAGCCCTCCGCGAGCGGCACATTGATATTGGCCTGCGCGCCCAGCGTGCTGTAATTGCCCAATTCCGCCTTGAACGCGCCGCTGAGCTGGTCATTGGGATCATTGGTGACGATGTTGATCGCGCCGCCGGTCGTGTTGCGGCCGAAGAGCGTACCCTGCGGCCCGCGCAGCACCTCCAGCCGCTGCACGTCCTGAATATCGGTCATGCCCGTCGAGGGCCGAGGGATATAGATGCCGTCAATATAGGTGGCCACGGCCGGATCGTTGGCAAGGATGGGCTGGAGATTGCCCTGGCCACGGATGGCCACGAAGACGATGCCGTCGCCACCCGCGGAACCACGGCCGATGACAAGGCCCGGCGCGGTGCGCTGAAGATCGACGACATTTTCCACCTTGGCCGTCGCCAGCGCTTCGGGGGTCAGCGCCGTAACCGCGATCGGCGTCGTCTGAAGACTTTCCTCGGTACGACGCGCGGTGACGACGATATCCTGGATGCCTTCGCTAGCACCCGACTGCGCCTGCTGCGCATAGACGGGCTGCGCCATGGCAACGACGAACGCGCTCATGCCGATCGCGCCCAGGGTGACGGCCTTGTTCATGTCTTCCTCCCCTTCATTTTATCTTGTTTCGATTTGTACGTATGAAGCCCGTCTAGCCCGGAGCCGATTTGCTCCATAGTGGCCAGCTCCAGATTGACTGTGCGGCGATAGAATTTGGCCGCTCATCGATAGTTTCCGCCGTCCCACTCAATGGACCTGCGGCGGCTGGCACCGGAAATCCTTCGGCGTCTGGCCAGTTGCGGACCGGAAGGCGGCCGAGAAGGCCGACGTGCTGTTGAAGCCGCATCGCCAACTGATTTCCTTGATGCGGGAGCCGTCGTTGCGCAGCAGTTCCTTTGCCAGCGCGATCCGGCTGCGCGCGACGAATTCACCCAGGCTGACGCCCGTTCCCTCCTTGAAGACGCGCGCGACATGCCGCACGCTCATGTTGCAGTCGCGCGCGATATCGGCAACGCCGAGCGGCGCGGAGAGATTCTCCATCACATAATCGATGATGTTCTGGACCTGTCGCGTGCTGCGCGATTGCAGGCCGCCCCTTTCGCGCGGACCCATATGCCGGGCCAGCTCGACCGCAAGACCCATCAGCATCGATTCGACGAGCGTCTGGCTGGCGAAGCCGGGCGTCCGCAGTTCCGCAGCCAGTCCCGCAAAGAGCCGACGCATGGAAATATTCTGGACGTCGGCGCAAGGCTCCATCTTGTTCAGCGGCTGCTCTCCGTCGAACAGCTCCTCCAGAAATCCGTCCCCGAGCGCCACACAGACGAGATGGCGCTCCTGAAGCGCAGGCTCGCCGAAATATTGGCGGTGCGGGGGCATGTAGAGAATGTCGCCCGACGCGGCGCGCCGGTCCGGACGCCCCATGCTGACCATGCTGCGGCGCGGCTGGCCGTCGAGCGAATAGTCCAGATAATGTTTTTCGGGACTGAAGACACCGCTGCTGGGCTGAACCCAGTCGAAATGCCGCACATCCACATGGGCGTCGCGAACGGTCGCCGCCGCTTCGATGTAGAAATTCTGGACGCCGAATCTTCCCTGGCCGGTCCAATCGCTCTCCGGACGAAACATCTCTACCTCTGTCATTTTATATTTTGTCTGTGAGCCAGATAGGCGCACCACCCGCTTTTACCTCTATCTTCGGATAGGTGGTCAAGACCCCGCCTGCAGGCACGTCCATGGCGCGTGCCCGATCGAGGCGCGGCATGGGAGCATGAGCGATATATTTGTCGTGCCCCCGTTTTTATGTTCAAACAGGAGGCGCTCAATGTCCATCGCACCGCTCTTGCAGCAGTGGACGCCATGAGAGCGCCATCGGACAAACCTGCCGCCGCCAGCCATTATCCCTGGTATGTTCTGGGCATATTGACGCTGGCGCAGACCTGCCATGGCATCGACCGCGCCATCATCGGACTGGTGCTGGCGCCGGTCGGACATGAATTTGCGCTCTCCGACGGACAGTTGGGGATATTGGCGGGCTTCGCCTATGGCATATTCTTCGCGCTCGCCGCCCTGCCCTTTGGCGTGGCCGTGGATAGCTGGAACCGACGCAACCTGATGGCGGCCGCGTTGACGCTGTGGAGCGGCGCGACCGCCTTGTGCAGCCTCGCGACAGGATTCTGGACGTTGCTCATCGGCCGGGCCGCGGTAGGGACAGCCGAAGCGGGGGGATCGCCGACCGGCATGTCGCTGCTGAGCGATTATTTCGGCGAAGACCGGCGCGCCACCGCGATCGGCATCTGGTATCTGAGTTCGGGGATCGGGCTCGCCATCGCCTTCATCGTGGGCGGCGCGATCGTGCAGAGCGCCGGATGGCGCTGGGCGTTCGTGGCCGCCGGCGTGCCGGGACTGGTGCTGGCGCCGCTGCTGCTGCTCACGGTCAGGGAACCCGTGCGCGGGGCCCATGACGGCCCGGCCCCGCAGCAGGAGGAAACGCTGAGGCTGGTGCAACGCATCTGCCTGCTCGCGGCGCGGCCGGGACTGTTGTACTGCATCTTCGCCATCGTCCTGATCGCGGCGGGCATCTATGGCATGAGCACTTGGCTCACCACTTTCCTGATCCGGGTCCATGGCATGCCCATTGCGAAGGCGGGCATCCTCATCGCCATCGCCTATGGCGGTCTCGGTTCGCTGGGCGGCTTCCTCGCGGGCTGGGTGATCGACCTCGTCAACCGGCGGCGGGGCGGCTTCGATCCGGCAAGGACATCCCTGTTCGGCGCGGTGATCCCCTTGCTGACGGCAGTGACCGGTGTGGGCACGGTCCTGTTCCACGACGTCGACCTGATGCTGGCGCTGCTCATGGCCTGCGGCTTCCTCAGCGCGTCCTATAACGGCCCGATCTACGCCGTCATCGTGACGATCGCCGGGCCGCGCCTGCGGGGCCTTGCGGTATCGCTGGTGCAGTTGGGCGCGAACCTGATCGGCGTGGGCGCGGGCACCTATCTGATCGGCGCGGTCAGCGACTTTGTCGGGGGAACGGCCGGTGTCGCCTGGGGAATCGGCACTGCCATGCTGTTCACATTCGCCGGGGGCATATTGCTGCTGCTGGCGTCCCGCGCGATCCGTCGCGCCAAGGCCAGCGGCGAAGCATAAGAAAAGGGCGGCCCGGTCCTTCGACCAGGCCGCCCTTCATCCCACACGCCCCATCACTTCGCGGCGTTGCGTTCCTTGCGCCGTGCCTTGGCCGCTTCGATCCCCCGGAATACGGTGGTCGTATTGCCCGCCCCGGCATAGAAGAGCACGAAGAGCGGCAGGAAATCCAGTTCCTCGTCGGTGAATTCCTCGTTGATGAGGGCGCCGTTCATCTGGATTTCGACCAGGTCGGCGCGGCCCAGCATGGCCGTGGCGCCCAGAACGAGCAGCCGCTTTTCCCGCATCGAGAAGATGTCGCTCGCCCATAGATTGGCGAACTGGTTGCCCACGATTTCCTGGTTGAAGGACGATTCGCGATAGGGCCGCGTCATTTCCGACGACCCAGGACCGTAGACCTTGTCGAAGACTTCCAGTCCCTTCTGCCACTGTGCTTCGTCGATGCTCATGCCTTTTCTCCCATTACATTTTCCAGACCCACGACCGTCTGATCGGTCCGCCGCGTCAATTCGACCAAGGGCAGCGCAATGCCGTAGCTGCGCGCCAGATCGATGGCGGCGTCCAGATCCTTGACCATCAGGCCGCGCGTATATTCGCGCACCGCCGCTTCCTGCGCGCTGGACGACGGATCGTCGCGCACCGCCAGCATCAATGGGCCACCCACGCTGTCCGAAGTGGCGTCGATCGCGTGCGCAAGCTGGCGGACATCCACCCCGGCATTGCGGCACAATACGGACGCTTCATAGCCCGCGCGCAAGCAGCCGAAAACGATGACGTTGCGGGCGATCTTCGCCGCCATGCCCGCGCCGGGACCACCCATATGCGCCACCAGCCTGGCAAAGCCGTCCAGCACCGGGCGCACATTCGCAACGGTTTCATCCGTACCGCCGACCAGGCAGACGAGGCCATGTTCGCGGGATTTGGGGCCGCCCGTCACGCCGCAATCGACCAGTTCCACGCCCGCCGCATCGGTCAGGGCGCGAATGGCGTCCAGATCCTCGATCGAGACGGTCGCGACCAGCACCACGATCATGCCCGGCCGTGCGCGCGCCAGCACGCCGTCGGGCCCCGACAGCACGTCGATCGTCTGCTTTGCGTTGACGACGGCGATGATGACGACATCGGACTGTGCGGCCAGTTCAGCCGGGCTGGCGACGACGGGCGGCACGCCCTCCAGCGTGTCGGCAGCATCCGCACGAATGTCGTAGACTGCGGCCAATTGCTGTGTCCGCGCAAGACATATGGCGACACCCGCGCCGATTTGCCCCAAGCCGAT
Source organism: Sphingobium sp. IP1 (assembly GCF_002708645.1). NCBI lineage: Bacteria > Pseudomonadati > Pseudomonadota > Alphaproteobacteria > Sphingomonadales > Sphingobiaceae > Sphingobium > Sphingobium sp. IP1. The sequence continues at coordinate 24,192 of NZ_NOIW01000026.1, read as the reverse complement.
AACCCCTGCTCTTCCCATCCTCATCATCCTTTCCGCCGCTTGCTCGCGGTCCTGTCATGGCCAGGCCGCAAGGGTGGCATAGCCGGGCCTGCGCCGTCATCCCGTCTGGCGCCGCGTGGCCGAACCTCGACAGCTTTACCGTCCTTCACGACGCATTTGCCTCCAGCGGCAGATTTTTCGCGGCCAGGCCATAATGGAGAAGTGCGAGCAGGAGCACGGATGCCGAAAGCTGCATGCTCAGTTGCAGACCGCTGGCCGCTGCCGAGAGACAGGCGGCTGGCGGCGATGCCTGACCCGAAACGAGGCAGTCGGCGGCATAATTGCCCTTGTAGAGAAAGACAGCGAGTCGATCGCTGAGATAGCCCAGTACTACCGATCCCAGTCCCAGCCCGGCGACGGTCTGGCCGAAGGAATGAAGCGCCGCGGCCGACGCCCGCATGCGCGGTTCGACCAGTGACTGGGTGATGGTCATGATCGCGGGCGTGAAGGCGTAGAGCAGGGTCGTGGCGACGGAGAGAAAGGCGACCAGCCATCGCCAGTCCGACTGATGGATGGCCAGCAGATAGAAGGGTAGCGCCACGCCCACCGCGATAGCGGGCGCCCAGCCGCCCCAGCGGATATCGCGCCGGATCAGCCGCCCGATCAGATAGCCGCCGCTGACCTGCCCGACCATCGTCGCCAGACTGAACGACAGCGCGAACACAAGGCCCGCCTGCGCGAGCGGCAAATCGAAGCGGCGAACCAGCAAGGGAATCAGGAACAGGTTGGTGCCAAATCCCACCAGTCCGACGAAGCCGCTGCCGAAGGTCAGGTGCAGGAAGGAAGGCGAACGGGCGAGCCGCCGCAGCACTATGGCGAAGGGGGGCGTATCCGCACTTTGCCCCGCATCCTTCCGTTCGGGTTCGGGAATCGTGGCGACCAGCAGCAGCGCCAGCAACAGGCCCGGCGCGCCAACCGCCACGAGCGCAAGCCGCCAGCCAAAGGCCTGCGCCACCGCGCCGCCCGCGATCGCGGCGATGGCGCCGCCTAGGGGCACCCCCATCGCGATCAGCGAGAAGACGACGGCACGGCGCCCGGCATCGAACCGGTCGGAAATCATCGAGACGAGCGCGGGGGTGAAGCCCGCTTCGCCGACGCCGACGCCCATGCGGCATAGCAGGAGCTGAACATAGCTCCCCGCCGCGCCGGACAGCGCCGTCATCAGCGACCAGAGCATGGTCACCACGGCGATGATTCGCACCCGGCTGTAGCGTTCGGCGAGTCGCGCCAGCGGGATGCCCAGCACGGCATAGAAGATCGAGAAGGCGAGGCCACCCAACATGCCGAGCTGGAGATCGCTCAGGCGAAGGTCGTGGCGAATCGCCTCGCCAACCACGGCGATGATCGTGCGATCGATGAAATTGAACATGTAGATCGCGCCCAGCAGCAGCAGGAACCATCTGTCTCGCGGCCGAAACCCGTCTCCGCCCTTCATTGCCCCTCCCACCGCCATCCGGCTGTTTTCATTCTGCATGTGGGACAGATAGAACAGATTCTTTTCGATGTGTATCGGTTTTCTCTTGAAACCATCCTGGGACTGCGCCAACAGATCGCCATCTTCGACAAAGGAATTTCAGGATATGAAGACGATCATCATCGCGCTTGCGGCTCTGGGCCTGACCGCCCCTGCCTTTGCCCAGCCGCTTGCGTTGGATCGCAACGAGACGATCTACTCGGCCGACGGCACCAAGATCGGCAAGGTTGATCGCGTGCTGACGGCTGCCGACGGCGCCGTATCCGCCGTTCGCATCATCTATCGTGGCAAGTTCATCGCCATCCCCGCCGCCACGCTGAGCGCGGGCGAGAAGGGCGTGACGACCAGCCTGTCGAATGCCGAGCTGAAGAAGCTGTAATTCCATGCCCCACGGTCTTGCAGAACCGTGGGGCATGGACCCGAGTCGCGCCTGCGCCTAAAGCGGGGGCATGAGGGCAGACCAGCAGCAGCGCGCACGGATTTCGCGACGCGGCAGACCACCGCAATCCGACGGGCCCGCGCTCGACCGCGCGCGGCTGGTCGCGACGCTGCTCCACATGGCCCGGTCCGGCGGGATCGAGGCGCTCAATATCCGCCCGGTCGCACAGCGGCTGGGCGTGTCGCCGCGACTGCTCTACCATCATGTCCGCGACAAGGAGGCGATGCTCGCCCTGCTGACCGACGAGATATTGCGCGGCCGGATGCCCGACCTGTCGGCGCCCGACTGGGAAAGCCGCCTGCGCAGCATCGCCCGCGCGGTGCACATGGCCTATCGGGATTTCCCGGGCTCCGCCGCCTTCATCCTGTCGCGCAGCGCCAACCGGCTGGATTTGCCCAACGCGCTGGCGATCCGGCGCGCCATCTTCGCGGCGCTGGCCGAGGCCGGGCTGACGCAAGAGCAAAGCGAAGAGATGCTGGTGATCTTCTCCGTCATCGTGCTGGGCAATATCGTCGTGGCGGAAAGCCTGGACGACAATGACGACCGGCTGGCGATGCAGCGCAACGTCGTGGAAGCCGCCCTCACCCGGGCGACCGACATGCTGCTGACCGCTGTCCGCGCCATCGCGGGCGCGGTCTAACCCTCAGTCTCAGCCGAGGTCGGCGATGGATCGGACGGGGCGGTCGATCCCGTCCCAAGCGCGATGGGCGGCGTGCATCCGGTCGAGCGAGGCCTCCATCGCGGGCGAAATCTCCATCAGTTCGACATAGCCGCCATTGCCCGCACGGGAATCGAACAGCGCGAAGCGTTCGCCAGACGGCATCCGGCCGCTGAAGGCCATGGCATAGCCTTCGCCCGACAGCCGCGCCACACCCTCATCATAGGGAATGCGCAGCATGACATGATGATAGCCCTCGCCATGCCGGTCGAGCATTTCGGTGAAGGCCGAAGGCCCGTCATTGGTCTGCTGGAGCAGTTCGATCAGCAGGCCGCCGGAAAAGCCGAACGCGACCTTCATTGCCACCTGCGTCGGTTCGCCGCGATAGATCTGGCCCGGCAGCACGGGCACGTCGAAGACGAAGAACGGCCCCGCGCCCATGATCCGCGTCCAGTGATCCAGGGCGCGGTCCATGTCGCGCACCACCTGGCACAATTCCAGTATCGAGCCCTTGGGCTGCATCAGGCGTCTCCCCAAATCGCTGCACGGGTCCGCAGGCCATGCTGGCGCGCGCGGTCGCGCAACTGCTGTCCCCGCGCGGCGCGATCGATCCGGGGCACCCCAGCGTCCACCTCGCGTTCGATGGCGGCCAGATCGACGACGCGCACGTCACGGATGAAGCGGGCGGGGTCGGCGCCGTCGGGCACGCCCTGCCAGCGCAGCAGCACCCAGCCTTCCTCAAGGCCCGCCGTGTCGATCCAGTTGGCGATGTCCGGACCGACGCCCGCCACCACATAGCTGATCGTACCGTCGGCCGCTGGCGTGACCTGGGCGCTGTTGAGGCTGACCAGGCGCAGCATCGGATCGGGCGAGATGGTCCACGGATCGGCGATCTGGATGCCGGTATAATAGCTGCCCGCCGGATCGATCGTCAGCAGCAGCCCCTGCCCTTCCCCCAAGGCAAAGCGCCCGCCGGCCAGATAGCCCCAGTCGCCGTCGCGGCCATTGGGCCCGATCAGCCGGTTGGGCTCGGGATGGCCGAGAAAATCATTCTTGAACCCCGACCAGAAGGCCACCCAGGCCGGCAGATCGGCGATGACGGAGCGGGCGATATCCTCCTCGTCGCGCGGGCGGGGGCTGGGTGGCGGATCGAGGCGACGGACGCTGACCTGCGCCGGCACCTGCCGCCAGTCGCGCTGGCTGTCGCGGGTATAGACCTGAATCCGTGCACCCGGTTCGGTTCGCAAATGGGTCGTGCCGCCTTCCTGCGGGCCGACCGTCACCGTCACCCGCCCCTCGGCGTCGCAGAAGGGCAAAAGTTGCTGGAGCGTCAGCGCGCCCAGATTGCGGCCCAGTCCCGCATGATGCGGCGGCTCGACCTCGGCGACGATGCTGAACTGCGGCGGATCGGCGGAAAAACGGATGTCGACGGCATAATGTCCGTCGCCATCGACCGGAATTTCGCGGTTGAAATTGTCGGGATTGTCGATCGCCACCGCCGCACCCGCATAGATGTGGCCGAACCAGCGCCGCGGGGCATTGCTGATATTCCAGACGACCCTGGGGTCGGCCGGATCGCCATTGGCTTCGCGCATGGCGAGGCCCAGCACCCACTGGTCGAGCGCCCGGTCCAGCCCCAGCCGTCCATCGAGCGTCGCCGCGAGCGGGTCGGCGAGCAGCAGGCGGCGCGCCTGCTCGCGCGCGGCGCGGATGTCGGCGCGTTCGATCAGGCGCAGCGCCAGCTTTTCCGCCGCGGCCTGATCGTCGGTCCAGAGGGGGTTGGCGATCATGAAATCGTCCCCACCCGGCCGCCTTCGGCAAAGATGGTGCTGCCGGTCGTGTAGCTGGAGCCATCCCCCGCCAGCAAGATCGCCGCGCCGACCGCCTCATCCGCCGCGCCAAAGCGCTTGATCGCGTTGCGCTCGGCAAGGCCCAGCCCCTTGTGGATCGCGGCCTCCTGCCCGTCCGGGCTCATCGATCCGACACACAGGCAATTGATCCTTGTGTGCGGCGCCTGCGTCTTGGCCAGCTCGCGCACCAGGAAGAGCAGCGCCGCCTTCGACACGCCATAGGCGACGGCGGGCGGGATCGGCGTGAAGCCGCCGCAGCTCTGAACCGATATGATGCTGCCCTTGCCATGCGCCTTCATATCCGCCTCGGTCAGTTCGGTCAGACGCCAGGTCGCCATGACGTTGACGTCCATCGCCGTCTTCCAGACCTCGTCCGTGTTCGCCCAGAGCCCGCCGTCGGCGGCATAGACCACGCCGGCCGCCGCATTGTTGAAGACGATATGGATCGGACCGAATGCGGCGCGCGCGCCCGCCACCAGCCGTTCCAGATCGGCCTTCTCGCCCGCGTCGGCGGCGATGGCGATCGCCCGGCCGCCATCGGCCGCGTTGATGTCCGCCGCGATCCGGTCGAGCCGGTCCTGCGAACGGGCGGAGAGGACGACATTGGCCCCCAGTTCGGCATAGGCCCTGGCGACATGTTCGCCCACGCCCGGCCCTACCCCGGTCAGGATGGCGGTGCGCCCGTCGAGGCGGAAACGATCGAGAACACTCATGCTGGATACTCCGGAAGATCGGGGTCAGGCGCGGTCGAACAGATGGCCGTAGCGCGCATAATAGCCGGCGAGCCGCTCATGCACCTCGCCCGGATCGATGCCGAACTGGTCGGGGCTGTGCCTGTGCTTACCGAGGCGGCTGGCGGCGGGATTGTCCGTCAGGAAGGCGGCGATGCGGGCGCGATGCCTGTCGGTGAAGGGTAAGTCGAAGCGGTCGTAGATGCGGCCGATCGTCGCCATCGGATCGGCGACGATATCGCGATGGGCGAGGTCGATGATGCGCCCCTCGATCGCCGGATCGCTCACGCGCGCCTGCGTCGCCCGCGCCATCGCCGCGCACCAGGTATCGACCACCGACCGGCCGATCGCCTTCAGATCATTGGCGCCGCCCACCGCCGCCAGGAAGCCGGCGATCATGCTGGACAGCGAAGACAGGGTCAGCACTGGATCGCGATGCGTCCACACCAGCATCGCGCCCGGATAGGCCTCCACCAGACCCGGCAGGTCCATGAGGTGCTGCGGCGATTTCAATGTCCAGCGGCCCCTGGGCCCTTTCCACTGGAAATGCTGGAGCATCCGCTTATGGGTGCGATATTGCCCGTCCGGCACGACGTCCTGCAGCCAGCGGGCGAAGGCAGGGACGCCCAGTTCCGCCGGGAAATTGGTGCTGGCGAAATGCAGCATCATGCCATGGTTGCACTCGCCCGGCTGGGTGCAGTCCATCCGCTGGATATCGGCCAGTTGCGGCGCGTGCTTCAGCCAGTTTTCATAGATGGCCTGCACCTGCGCGATGCGCGGATCGCTGTCGAAACGCGCCTCTTCCGGGGCCGGCCAGGGGATATACCATTCCCATTCGCGCGGCGCGCGGGCTGCCGGATCGAGGCAGAGTAGGTCGTAGGTGATCGTCGTCCCGGTGCGCGGCAGGCCGCAGACGATCAGCGGGTCGCCCACATCCTGCGCGACGATGTCCGGATGCAGCCGTTCGTCTTCGGCGAAACGCAGCCGGGTGGCGAGCAGGCCGACGATCTTGTGATGCGCGGTCTCGCGCAACTGGGCGGGCGGATCCATCGCCTCGACCGCGTCAACTAGGCGGCAAAAACCGCTCATGAAGGACAGGTCCGGTCCGAAATCCGACAGTCCGGTCGCGGCGCGCGCCTCCGCGATCAGCGCATCGGCGGCGAGCGGCGCGCGCTCTGCGACAGCGCCGTTCATCGATTCCCCTCGACCGTCCGCTGTCGCATGACTCACCTCTCCATTTTATTATTCCACACTGTATATTTATTGGATGAGGCGTTGGTCAAGCGCGCAATGCACTTTTGCACGGTGCGCGCCGCTTCAGGCCGCCTTGTCTTCCACCGGCGTCAGATTCTTCATGAAGGCCACGAAATCGGGTCCGAATTCGGGGATAGGCAACCCCAGTTTTTCCGCCAGATACAGGGTCATGAAATTATCGTTGAGCGACTTGTTGGTGGCGGGGATATTGCCGATGCCGACCTGCCGGTCGAAGGCGCCCACCGCGACCAGCGCCATCCGCAACGCCGCGACGATATCATAATAGTCGAGATGCCCGGCCTTCTGGCCGCTGGCCGCTTCCCAGATGGCGATCGTCTCGTCCTTGCTCGGCAGGCCTTCCAGCCGGGTGATGCCGAAGCGGCGGCCGAACAGATCGTCGAAATAGAGCCACCAGGCGAGGTCAAGCTCCGCCGGTCCCAAGGCCGCGAGTTCCCAGTCGATCAGCGCGTTGACCTCGCCATCGGCGGAAAACATGACGTTCGACGGCGTGGGATCGCCCCACAACACATTCACGCCCGCATCGGTCGGCATGTTGGCGCGCACATAGGCCATGGCGGCGTCGACGATGGGCATGGTGCGACCCCGGCCGGCCGCCTTGTGCCACGCTTCGAGCGCGCCGACATATTGATCGAGACCCGGTTGCCCGTTCTCCGGCTGGGCGAGAAATTCGAAGCCGTCGCGCCAGTCAATCGTCGCCAGGCTGGCGAATGCGTTGATGGCGTTCGTGAAGCTTTGCCGCCGCTGCGCTGGGGTCATCTCGACCAGCCAGCCCTCCAGATTATAGTTGGGCTTCTGCTTGGCGCATTCCCCTTCCACCTTGCCCATCACCAGGAAGGGCAGGCCGAGAATGTCGGGGTCGAGATGCATGCCGATCCAGGGCGGCACGGGCAGGTCGCCGCGCGCGTCGAGCGCCGCCATCATCTTGCCCTGCAGCGCCAGGCTGCTCCCGAACACTACTTCCAGATCCATCGGCTGACGGCGGACCACGAGCGTCTGGCTCTGCGGACCGTCCGGATCGGCATAATCGACGTCGACGAAGAAGATGTCGGCGGAAAAACCCGCGCCCAGCGTGACATCGAGCGGACGAACGCGGATGTCGCGCCATTCGGGCTTTTCGCTCGCCAGCCAGTCCTGCAACTGGACGGTGATATGATCGGGGGTCAGCAATTCCATGATTACAGCCCCTTCGCCGCCAGCGCGCGCTTCAGTTCGGTGGTGAGCGGCCCCATATCCTTGGGCGACGAGCCGTGCAGCAGGATTTCATCGGCGCCGGCGTCCAGGAAGGCCATCAACTGGTCGGCGCACTGGGCCGCGGTTCCCACCGCCGCACCCTCATCCAGCCATTGCTGCGGAATGAGGCGGCTGACATCGACCAGTTCCTGCCGCGTATAGGCCTGATCCGCCGGCTTGCCGTTGAGGCCGGCAATCTTGGGATGAGCGCGGATATCCTCCAGCACCTTCTTGTCCCAGCCGTTGATGTCGACGATCAGGTCGCCAAAGCCGGGCAGTTCGAAATAGGTGATGGCGCGGCCGCCGACGACGGCCTCTTCCTCGTCCTTAGGCAGGTCCGGAGCGACGATGATATTGTGATAGATGCGCACGGACATGGGATCGCGCCCGGCCTTTTCCGCCGCGTCGCGGACGATCTTCGCGCTGTTCTTCACCCCCTGTGCTGACACGAAGGGATGCAGCAGCACGCCGTCGCAATGTTCGCCGGCAAATTCCAGGCTCTTGGGCCCGATCGCGGTGAAGATGATCGGCGGGGGCGTGCCGCCATGACGATCGGTCAGGTTGATGGCGGGGAATTTGCCCAACACGCCCTCATAGTCGATCTTCTCGCCCGCCCAGAGGCGTCGGCAGATAGAGATCAGATCGGCCAGCCGCTCCATCGTGATCGGCGGCGACCCCAGCATCTTCATATAGGCCGGAACCGCCCGCGCGAACATCAGGCGAAACCGTTCTCCGCTCATCGCCTGCATCATGTCGGCGACGCTGGCGGTGACGAGCGGATGGCGCATCGTCGCGTACATGGTGCCGGTGATGCGAATCTTCGACGTCGCCTCGGCCACCGCGCCCGCCAGCACCGCCGGTTCCTTCAGCGCATAGCGTTCGGAAATCCACACGCAGCCAAGGCCGATCCGTTCCGCTTCCTTCGCTTCGTCGATGCCGCGTCGCGGATCGTTGACGCGACCGGGCAGGATATAGGTGCCGAACTTGTCGAAAAGTGCCTGTGCGCCCGGTTCCACCGCTTCCGTCATTCCTCAAGTCCTCTCAAATATATGCCACTGCATTGCCGTTGGGAGGAGCATTGGCAACCTGTCAAACGGCAGGTTCGGGATGCACCTCGACATAGAGGCGCGTGAGCTTGAGCGCGGCGATTTTCCACTGCCCGTCCCGGCGCACATAGCGTTCGGTATAGTGGCCGAAACCGGTGATCGACTGGCCGCCGGGGATAGGGCATTTGCCCGGCGCCCAGACGACCCGGTCCTGCATCGCCGTGATCATCTCCGCCTCGTCGCCGCGCAGGTCGATCTCCGACGAGTGGATCTGATGCGCCGAGCGCGCATCGATGACCGCGGAGCGCACCTGCTCCAATATGGCGGCGTGCCCGCTCATCGGAGGATTGCCGGTATCCTCCTGGACGTCCAGCACCGCATCGGGTGTGAACAGAGAGAGGAAGCCGTCCCAGTCCTTGGTGTCGAGAAAGCGGCAATAGCGCGCCTTCACGTTGCGGATCGCCTCATAGTCGAGCAGCCTGGCCAGTTCGTCGCTCATCGCCCCCTCCGTTACCAGATGATGCGCGTATGCGCGCGAAGCGTGCGTTCGCGGATCGCTTGTGCGCGCGCGTCCGGAGTCACCAGCACGGTGTCGGCGGGCAGATGGCTGCGCACGTCGGCCAGCTTGACCTTCTTCATCGTCGGCGTGGGCCGCTCGTCGGTGTTGAACCAGCGCCCCTGCACCGCGCCGCTGGCATAGCCCGATGTGTCGAGCCAGTTGTGGACGCCCGGATCGCGCGCGGAAATGACGGCGCGGAAATAGCCGTCGCCGTCGACCACGGCTTGCGCCGCATTGAGGCTGGACTGGTTGTGATACCAGTCGATCGTTTCATAAAGCTCGTTGGTCAGGATCAGCGACCAATAGTCGACCTCCTTAGGGATCTGCACCTCGGTGATCAGCGCCTCGTCATCGGCCAGATCATAGGCGCCTTCATAATAGGACTGCCGGGCAAGGCCGGTCATCTGCGAGAAGTCGACGACCTTGAGCGTATTGATCAGCCCTTCGTCGCGCAGCTTCTGCACCTTGTCAGGGAAGGCCAGCGCGCAGACGGTCGCCGTGGCGGGAATTTCGGCGAAACGATGCGCCAGTTGCGCCAGCGTAGGGCGCCCCTTGGCGGCGTGATCGGCGTCCAGGCGCACGATGCCGAAGCGCGGTTCGCGCTCGACGCCCCAGTCGCAGGCGACGATGCGGATCATCAGCTTCTCGGTCGCGGGTTTCAGTTCCCACCAGTCGCCCTCATGGCCGGCGGGCCGGGTCGGCGAGAGGATGACATCGAAGGCCCCGTCGGCACCGATATGAAGATCGTTGAAATCATTCGCGTCCTGCGCGGGATGATGCTGGCCGGTGCGCAGCGTGTCCGGGCCGAGCTGGGCCAGGATCATCATCCGCGTCGTGCCGCGATCGCCCCGGATGCGATAGGTCCCGCCCTTTTCGATCAGCGCCGCCTTGTAGATGGTGTCGGCATTGGGCTGAAAGATATTCTGGCAGATATTGAGTTCGGGGACGAAGATCGGGTGACTGCGATCATGCATGATCGCGTCGTTGGTCGTCCGCAGCACGCCCGACAGCAGCAGCCGCATCGATTCCTGCATGACGCGCGGATCGCTGCGCAGCCTTTCCGGGATACGATCGCGCATCAACTGGCCCAGCGGACGAAGCTGGTCGAGCAAATCTTCCCATTCGAAAATGCCGTTGTCGCTCATCTCATTCTCCATCATGTGCTTCCGGTTGGCGGCGGACGCCCTGGCCACCACGCCCGGAAGCAGAAGCCCGGCCACGGTGGCGGAGAGGCCCGCGCAGATTTCCCGCCTAGTCTGTGGCAAGCAATTGCTTCAGCGCCGCGCGCCGCTCGGCGTCGACCCCTCCCGCCTCGAAATAGCCCTCGATGCCGCCCCAGCGAGTCGCGACCATATCAAGCGCGCTCAGGAGGAAATCATCCTGCACGCCGATCAGGATCGCCACCATGTCGTCGGGCGGCACGAAGCCGAAGGTCTTTTGCAGATCGCGCTTGAGATGCCCCGACACGCGCAGATTCTGACCGAATATGTCGGATTTGCGATAATCCTCGATGATCACGGGACGCGGCACGGCGAGCAGCTCCAGGAACAGGGCGACGACGACGCCGGTTCGATCCTTGCCGGCGGTGCAATGGACCAGCATCGGCGTGTCCTGCGCCAGCAGCGCATCGACCATCCGCGACAGATGTGGGAGAAAGGCCTGCGGCATGAGCCCATAATTATGTGTCATCACCTCGATCGCGCGCGCGGCGGTCGGCTCGCGGCCGAGCGACATCCACATCTCCTCCCCCTGCGCGCGCAGGTCGGTGTTCATGTCGAGGTCGAGCATCCGGCAATCCGGACCGCACCAGCCATGCGGCGCGGCGTCCCTTTCGATCGTCGATCGGAGGTCCGCCACCGAGCGAAAGCCCAAGTCCGACAATTCCGCATGATGATCCTCGAAGAAACTGGCCGGACCTTCGGACCGGAACAGGATGCCGGACCGGACCCGCCCTCCGTCAGCGGTCGGCAGGCCGCCAATATCGCGGAAATTGAGGCGGGACAGGGCGATGGTCATGCAGTCAGTCCTTCACGGGCGGATAGGTGGGGACGACGGCACGCATCTGCGCCAGAAGGTCAGGCGCCATCCAGACATGCTCGACATAATGACCCAGCGTCGCGCGCTCGTCGGTGTAGATATAGCGCAGCATGTCGCCCAGCGCGCCTTCGAACACGACCGGATGCCGGGTCAGGTCGAGCGAGGCGACATGGGCCTCCCAATGGCCAAGCGGTCCGTCGATCCGGGTCGCGACATGATGAAAGCGAATGGCCAGGGCGTCGCCATCGGGCAGAAAATCGCTGAACAAGGGGGCCGTGTCGCCCACCGGTTCAATCAGTTCGACCTCGACGCCGCCGACCACCGCAAGCGCGATCTTCAGCACGGGCTTGCCGTTCGGGTCTTCGCCGGGCTGGATGTTCGACAATTCGAAAAAGCCGGGCGTGCCATAAGCGTCCTTGAGCGCGGCCATCGCCGCGTCGAGATCGTTGGTGACATAAGCGACCTGACAATGCTGGCTGTTGGGCCGGGCGAACATGCATATCTCCTGCTATTATCGACAGTCAGGTCGTAAAACCCGGCGTTGCACCTGCCGCTCGGTCAGTTGGCAGACATCTTGCCGCCGTCCACGACGAGCGTGTCGCCAGTGTGGTAGGCCGCCATGTCGCTTGCGAGATAGACGACCGCGCCCTCCAGGTCGGCCGGCTTGCCGGCCCGCCCGAGCGGCGCCTTCGTGGCGACGATGTCCGCGATCGCCTTCCCCACTTCCGGATCGGCAAATGTCATTTCGGTTTCGATGAACCCCGGCGCGATGACGTTGCAGCGCACGCCGATCGGACCGAGTTCGGCCGCCAGCGCCTTGGCAAGGGCGTTGAGCGCGCCCTTGGCAATGCCGTAATGCGCCATGGTGGGCACGCCCTGGAAGATCGAACCGCTGCCGCAGATGATCAGCGAACCGCCCGAGTCGCCCGCCTCGGCGCGGGCCTTCATATGCCGCGCACCCTCCCGCAGGGTGAAGACGGCGCCGTCGAGATTGACGTCGATCAGCTTGCGGTAGGTGGCGACGTCCATGTCCGTGAACGGCACCCGGCTGGCGATGCCGGCATTGGCGACGACCGTGTCGACCCGGCCCATGGCATCGAGCGCGCGGGCGAAGCCAGCGACGATCGCGGGCTCGCTGGATACGTCGACGACATCGGCGAAGACCCGCACCCCATGCGCGCGCAACGCGGCGGCCGCCTCTTCATTCTTGTCGGCGCGCCGCCCCCAGAGGATGACGTCGCTGCCAGCACGGGCAAGGCCGCGGGCAAAGCCAAAGCCGAGACCCGAATTGGCGCCCGTGACCAGCGCCACCTTGCCGCTCAGATCGAACAGATTTTCCGGCACGTCCATTCTCCCGATGGCCGCTCGAACGACGGCAGCGCTTTGGCGCAACATTGCTGGCGACCGGGCCGATGAACAAGCGGCCCCAGTTTCGCGATCGTGCCAATGCCATCGCGAAACGGCCCTGCCTTCAATGCATCATGCCCTCGCGGAATTGCCGGGGCGTCAGTCCGGTGGCCTTGCGGAAGGCGGCAGAAAAGGCCGCCGCGCTGTCGAAGCCGCAATCCCAGGCGATGACCTTGATCGCGGGACTGGCCTGGCACAGCAACTGCTTCGCCCGGTCGATCTTGCGATCGGCGACATAGCGGGTGAGCGTCTGGCCCGTGGCGATCTTGAACTGTCGGAAGAAATGGCGGGTGGACAGGCCGCATTCGGCCGCCAGCTCGGCGACGGACGGAGGTTTCCCCGGCTGCTCGACGCGATCGCCGATCCGTTGAAGCTGGGTTCGCGACATCCCGCCTCCTCCCGTTCCGCCATCGCGCGCCGAACCGCGCAGATAGCGCTGCAATTCGATCGCGGCCTGGAGCCATATCGCTTGTGTCAGCATCTCGCTGCAAAAGCCGGGTTGCGCAATCTCGCCAGCAATGCGCCGCAGCGCCTCGCGCACGGCGAGGCTGCGCACGTCGAGCGAGGCCAGCAAGGCGTCGTTCGACAGGTGCGGCTCGTCATGATCGAACCCCATCCCGTCGAAGCCGCAGCATATGGATGTCTGCTCGCCCTCGCCCCACTCGGTATGCAGTTCGCTTCGCGCCGGAACGAACAGCACGTCGCCCAGGGCGCTGGCCCTGCCCTCTTTCATCCCGCCATAGCCGCCGCAGGGACGACCGGGGCGAGGGGACAGCGCAAGATCGAGAAAGCTGCGCGGCGAAGAAAAGACCCCGCCCTGCTGGCCGCGGAAGCGGTAATGATGCAATTCCATCACCACGCCGGGCAGCGCGATCCGGCCCCGGACCGTGCATTCCATGGCTGGTGTGACGGGCAGATCATAGACCTGGGAAACAGCGTTCATCCAACCTCTCCGGACAGTTTCGCCTGCCGCGACGCCATCGCTGCATGGCATGGCGCTTTTGCGGAGCATTTGGCGCGGCGGCGATGGCTGCGCACCTTGCGGAAGAAAGGGTCCGCGCTTTTAGTTGGGCGGATCGAAAAGAGGAGAGCGACATGGGCAGTGCCGTGCAGGAAGAGGCCGCGCGCCGTAACATCATCGACATTACCGACCTGCATCACCCCGTGCTGACAGATGTCCAGAAGCAGGTGATGGCCGGGGCCGAAGCGGCGGCCGATCAGATCGTCCTGAAGCCGGAGGTCATCCTGGCCGCCGCGCAGGCTCAGACCGGGCTGTCGGATTTCGGCGCGGAGGATTTTCGCGAGCGGCTGGCCGTCTGGTGCCAGGCGGTGGACGAGGATGCCAACGCCTCTGCGGTCACGCGCGCCAATCTGTTCCAGATGATGATCCGATTTGCCGCGACCCGCCTGCGGATCGAGGACATGGTGAAGCGGCACCCGGAGATATTGGACATCCAAATCGATCGGCCGATCATCGTCGCGGGCCTTCCCCGATCGGGCACGACGCATCTGCTCGGCCTGCTGTCGGCCGACCGCCGGTTCCGCTCGCTGCCCTGGTGGGAAGCGATCGCACCGGTTCCCGCCCCGGACGAAATCCCGACGGGCGAGGATAGCAATCCACGCTGGACCAAGGCGGAACAGGGCTGGCGCATGATGGAATCCATCCTGCCCTATATGGCGATCATGCACGAATTTTCGCCCGATCATATCAGCGAGGATATCGAGCTTCAGGCGGTCGACTTCTCCTCCTATCTGATCGAGTGGCTGGCGCATGTACCGCGCTGGCGCGACTATTATCTGAGCCACGACCAGTCGGGCACCTATGCCTATCTGAAGAAGGGCCTCCAGGTCCTGACCTTCCTGAACGGGCCAAATCGCTGGGTCATCAAATGCCCGCAGCATATGGAACAGTTGCCCGCCCTCTATAAGACCTTTCCCGACGCCACCTTCGTCCTGACCCATCGCGATCCGGTCGGGTCGATCCGGTCGCAGCTCACCATGTACAGCTATGCCGCGCGGATGTTGCGCAAGACGGTCGATATCCAGGAGCCGCTCGGCTACTGGCCCGACCGCTATGAAAAGCTGCTCCGCGCCTGCGTGCGGGATCGCGACATTCTGCCCCCCGACCAGACGATCGACGTCTATTTCCATGACTGGATCAGAAATCCCGATCCGATCCTGAAAGAGATTTACCGCATCGCCGACATCCCGCTGACCGATGAGGCCCTGGCCCATCTGCACAACTATCTGGCCGAGCATGGCGAGCAGGCCAAGGGCAAGATCGTCTATGATCTGGAACGCGATTTTCATGTGACCGGCGAGGCGTTGCGCCGCCCCTTCGCTTTCTATTTCGATCGCTTCCCGGTGCAGGTCGAGGTGAAATAGCAGCGTTCACGACCTGCCTTTCGACAGGTGGGAAATCAGCGCACCCTGATTAGGAGGGGACATCGATTCCGATCCCAGCAGAGGAATGCCATGCCCGAATTAAATGTCATTACCCGTGACGGCGCACAGCAGACGATCAACGCATCCGCCGATACGTCCGTGATGGAAGCCATCCGTGATTCCGGTTTCGATGAATTGCTGGCGCTGTGTGGCGGTTGCTGTTCCTGCGCGACATGCCATGTCTATGTCGACCCGGCTTTCGCTGGATCCCTGCCCCCGGTATCGGACGATGAAAGCGATCTGCTGGATGGATCACCGCACCGCAACGACCATTCGCGCCTGTCCTGTCAGGTCATGATGACGGATGCCCTGTCAGGCCTCACGATCACCATCGCCCCTGAAGACTGAGCCCAACGCACCACCCCCTGAATGCATGAGAGAGGATTATCGTGGCCTGGAAAGAAGATATTCGTGAACAGCTCGATGTGTCGGATTCGACCGTTCTGACCGACAAGCAGAAGCAGATGGTCAAACATTGGACCGACCTGCAGGAAACCCTGAATGCCGGCGACTTTGACGGCATGGATCGGTTTTTCCATCCCGATTTCCGATACGGCAATCCCAACCGGCCGGATCTGGGCACCTATGAACAGTGGAAGACGTCGCCGGTCGCCCTCTACAAGACCTTCTTCCCCGCCGCCTACAAGACCATCGACGCGGTCGGCAAGGGCGAGGACGAGATCTGGATCTACGCCACCCACTACTGCAAGCATGTCGGCGGACCCTATATGGGCGTGCAGCCGACCGGCAACGAGTTTCAGGTCAACTGGTTCTCCATCGTCAAGTTCAAGGACGACAAGATCATCAGCATCTTCAGCATTTCCGACGTGCTGACCATGCTGAAGGATATCGGCGTGGTGGAAGTCCCGCAGCCGGTTGATCCCTACAAGTAAACGGAAGCGCCATTGCCCTTCTTCCGCTCTGGTCAAGCGACCGGCGGAAGGAGGGCAGCGAGCAGGAAGGCGGCCAGCCTGTCCGCATGTTCGGCGGCATGGACATCATCCACTTCCCGCCCGGCCCCCAGCCGTTCCTGCATCGGAACGGCGCAGAAATAATAACCGACCCCCTGCACCAGCAGCGCCATCAGCGCCGCCGTCGACAGGCCATGAACCGGCCGCTGGAGCCGCACCGCGTCGAGCAGGCCGTCGAGCCGCCGCTGGAACGGCAACACGAAATGCTCGACGATATGGTCAAGGCGCCAGGTCGAACGGCATCCTTCCACATTGGTCAGCGACACGATGTCGCCATTGCTGGTCGCCCACAGGCAGAAGCGCTGGATCAGATGACGCAGCCGCACTTCCGGATCGGCGGCCTCGTCAAAGGCGGCTTCGACGAAGGGCGAGGCCTGCGCCATGCGCCAGTCGACCGCGCGTATCCACAAATCCTCTTTCCGGCCGAACCGGACATTCAGCAAATTGTGGCTGACCCCCAGGCGTTTAGACAGGTCCCGCAATGTCGTAGCCTCGTAGCCGCGCGCCGCGAAGGTCGCGAACGCGAGCGCCAGCAGCTTGCCCTCGTCCACGGCATGGGCGGCATTCAGGGCGGGACGGCCACGGGTGCGCTGGGGACGATCGAGCATCAGCATATCCATAGTGAAAAGACGTTGACATATAAATTGTCATCCGTCAATTTAATGGAAAGGAGAGTGGATAGCGCTATGAGTCTCGATTCTGATCTTTGGTGGGCTGTCGCACGGTCCGAGGAAGTGACCTCTCAAAAGCCCCTGTCCGTCGATATCGGCGATCAGCCGGTCGTGCTGTGGCGCGATAATCAGGGCATCGCCCGCGCGCTGGAGGATCGTTGCCCGCATCGTCGCGCGCCGCTGTCGCTCGGCTGCATCCGGGACAATGGCCTGATCCAGTGCGGCTATCATGGCTGGAGCTATGACGGCGAGACGGGACGCCTCAAAGAAATCCCGAACATGAAGGATCAGCAGAAATTCCCGCCGATCTACAAGGCCAATGCCTTCGCGGTGACCGAACAGGCCGGTTTCGTGCGGGTCTGCCTCAATCCCAAGGCGCAGGCACCGCTCAGCGCGGACCCCAAATATACCTATGTCGGCACCGTCAACGTCAGTTGCAGCCATCAGGAATATCTGAACGCGCTCTATGACGATCCCGGCCTGATCCTGTCGATCCGCGGCGTCCGCTTCAGCCCCTATCTGATGTCGGAACTGCACGAGGAAGACGGCCTGCTGGTGATGGAGCGCAACTGCCAGTGGCATCCGCTGCACTGGCCGTCGCATTTCGTGGCCGAATTTCCGCTCACCCTGCTGACGCGCACCCATCCGCTGACCGGCGAGACGCAACTGACGCTGCGCGACGACCAGTTCAACGACCTGCTCCATGCCGTTCTTTCACCCGTGCCCTCGGCGCGGGGCGTGACAGCGGTGCGCTGGCGCGCCGAGATGGGCGTGCGCCATCCCGGCGTGCGCGGCGCCGTGCTGCGCGGGATCAATCCGCTGTCGGTGCTCGCGTCGGTCGACGGATCGAAATTGCGCGCCACCAAGCCCACCGTCTCGCTGCATGGCGAGGATTTGCGCAAGGTGATGCTCGAAACCACGCCCGCGACCCATGATCAGACCGTAGCGGCCTGAAGGAGGATTTGAAGATGCTCGAAACCGCCGATCGTCCCGTCTCGCACGACGATAATTCCGCCGCGCCATCGGGTGGCAGCCCGATCGCGCTGAACGCGATCAATCGCTGGGTGCCGCATAATCTGGTGATGCGCGATAGCTGGTTCCCGGTGGCGCACAATTATTCCGTGACCGGCAAGCCTGTTCGTCGCGCCATCTATTCGCACCCCATCTTCCTGTGGCGCGACAATGGCGTCGCCGTCGCCAGCGAATTTCATCCCAATGAACGGATCGCCCGCGATAAGAGCGAGTTCACCAACGCCCAGGGCCGCTATCCGGTCATGGAACATTATGGCGTGGTCTGGGTGTGGTTCGGCAATCCGCTGGCCGCCGATCCCCGCCACTTGCCCAGCCTGCCCTTCCTCCCGCCCAAGGGCGGCCTGCCCCGCCACATGACCGCGACCGTCCGGTTCGAGAGCGCAGCGCCGATCAGCCTGGAAAATCTGATCGACCTCACCCATGCCGACTTCCTGCACGCCGACGTCGTCGGCGACGAACGGTCGGACAGCGAGACGGTGGAAACCTTCTACGATAGCGAGACCGTCACCATGGTCCGCACCTGCGTCAACAAGTCGGTCGCGCCGGTGATGAAATTCTTCAGCGGCATCAAGCAGCCGACCCAGAATGTGCGGCAGGTGATCCGCATCTATCTGCGCTCGCACTGCGCGATCGCCTATGGCCGTTTCAGCCCCGGCGACGACGTGCCGCTGTTCCACCCCTGCACGCCCGAAACGCGGGACCGCACGCGGATGGAAATGGTCATGAACACGTCCAATGCGGGCCTGATGTTCCGCCATGTCATGCCCAAGGCGGGCTACAAGGTGTCGCGGCAGGACAGCTATATGACGTCCCCGCAAAGCCCGCGCTATATGCGCCATACCGACCGCAAGGACCTGCACAGCAAGTTCGACCAGGCCGGGCAGCGCTATCGCATGGCGATGATGGACATCGCCGACCGGCAGGCGAAGGGCGATTTCGCCTATCGCGACAATGTCAGCGCCGATTGCAGCGACATCATTGGCCTGCGCAAGGAACTGTTCCAATTCTGATCTGATCTTCCCCATGAGCGGACGGCAGCGTCCGCTCTTTTTCTTTTCCGGAGACGCCATGCCCAAGCTCGTCAATGCCGTCGGCGGCGAACGCCGCTGGTGGGCCGTGATGCCTACCCTGCCCGCCCCCGCCATGGGAGGTATTGGCCAGCAAATGGAGCAGGCGGGTTTCGAAGGCTGCTTTTCCCTGCAAATCTACGGCCCGCCCTTCGTACCGATGGCCGCCACGGCCGCGCTGACCAGCAGCCTGAAAGTGGGCACGGGCGTCGCCATCGCCGGAACGCGCAGTCCGGTCGAAACCGCCTATGCGGCGATGGACGTCGATCGCATTTCCAATGGCCGCTTCGTGCTGGGGCTGGGATCCAGCATCAAGAGCTGCGTCACGGGCATGTATGGCGAGCCGGAACGCAAGCTGCTGTCTCACCTGCGCGAAAGCGTCAAGGTGATCCGCTATGTCATCGCCAACGCCCATAAGGGGCTCGATCCGATCAAGGGGGAATATTTCTTTGCCGATTTCGAGGAGATGATGCTGACCGCGCCGCCGGTGCGGGAGGAGATTCCGATCTGGATCGCCGCGCTGCAGGACAAGATGACCGCGCTGGCGCTGGAGGTCGGCGACGGCCTGATGGTCCACGCCCTCTGGTCGGCCGCCTATACCAGGAGCCGCCTGCCCTTCATCTCCGACACGCTGGCCAAATATGGCCGCAAGCGCGAGGATATCGAAATCAACGCCTGGCCGTGGATCGCGGTCAATGACGACAAGCAGAAGGCGATCGACGACAGCCGCGCCACCGTCGCGGCCTATTCCGGCTACAAGGAATATGAGCCCTTCTTCGAGGCGATCGGCTTTGGCGATCAGGCGCGCGCCTGCCAGCTCAGCCTGGGCGAACATGGCGACATCGGCAAGGTCATCGGTAATGTCTCCGACGAGATGGTCGAAGCCTTCGTGACCTGCGGGCCAGTGGACGAAGTGCTCGAAAAGATCGAACCCTTCTGGGACGTGGTGGACTCGCTCTGTCCGATGACGCCCTATCGGGACCTGACCATGGAGCAACTGACCGACTATAATGCGGGCCTGTTCAAACTGGTGGCGACCGCCCGGGCGCGCGCGGGGATGGTTGCCGAACCGGCATAGCAGCCACGGTCCTCTCAAGCGTTGAAACGGCGGAAGCCGGGATCGGGATTATCCCTGATCCCGGCTTCCGCCGTTTCGCCGTTTCGCCCCACCCAAAAGGGATCAGGCCGGCACCAGTGCCTCGGCCATGGCTTTGCCCGCGATGAAGCCGGTCACCATGGCCGGGCCGACATTGCAGCCATGGGCCGGCGATTTGCCGCGCCAGATGGAATTGGCGTCGAGCCCTGCTGCAAACAGTCCCTCCACAGGCGCGCCGTCGGCGCCGATCACGCGGCACTGCGCGTCGATCTTGAGGCCGACCGTCGTCGACCCGTCGCCCGGATAGATTTTGATGGCGTAGAAGGGCGCCGTCTCCACCCGGCCCAAACATGGATTGGGCTTATGCTTGGGATCGCCGATCTCGATGTCGATCTGCGTGTCGCCCTTGCCGAAATCGGGATCCTTGCCGGTCTCGGCATAGCGGTTCATCTTCGCGACCGTCGCCATCAGGCCATCGGCGTCCACCCCGATCTTGCCGGCCAGTTCGCGCAGGCTGGGCGCTTCCGTGACATAGCCCGCCGCGATCAGTTTCTTGAGGCCGCCACCGCCGGGATAGACCATGCCCATGCCATATTTCTTGATGAAGGCGGCGTCGCCGATGATGTGGGCGGGCACGGTGCCGCTCTTGTGCATGGCCTCGACGAAATGGACGGACGCCTCGTTTCCGAACCGCTCGCCCCTGGCATCGACCGCGATGCAGCCGGGCTTCGACATGTCGATCAGATGGGCATAGCGCGCGACATAGCCGTCCGGCCGCGTCATCTTCGACACCACGGCCCACACGGCGTTGACCAGGTTTTCGCCGTCCAACGACGCGCCAGCCTCCAGCCCCATATTCATCCCGTCGCCGGTATTTTCATAGGGCAGGATCGAGACATGCTCCTCGGCATAAGGGATATAGGCCTTGCGCAGTTGCTCGCTGGCGGAAAAGCCGCCCGACGCCAACAGGACGCCCAGCTTGGCCGGAATATCCTCACCATTGACGCGCACGCCGGTCACGCGGCCGGCCTTCACCAGCAGCCGATCGACGGCGGCGTCCTTGCGCAGCGTGACGCCGGCATCGATCGCCGAGCGGATCAGCCGCGCCGCGAGCGCATTGCCCATGGTCAGCCGTGTGCCGCGCGGATAGCGACGAACCTTGTCCAGGCCGAACTTCGCGGCCAGCTTTCCGAAATGGAACAGCGACTTTGGCGAGGGCATGTCGGCCAGATAGGGGAGATCGAACAGATCGATCATGAAGCCGCCGGGCGCGTTGAACTCCTCGCGCGCGGGACGGAGCTCGGCGAAATGATCGCCCAGCTTCTTGCCATCATATTCCTGCGGCGACAGCAATCGGCCATGATCGGCTGCGCCAACGATTTCCGGATACCAGTCGCTGCTGGGCGGCGAGAGCAGGAAATGCACCTGGCTGTTCTGGTCCAGCCATTCCACCATTTCCGGACCGGCGTCGAGATAGGCATCGATCAGCGCGGGGTCGGCCGTCGGTCCGATCACGTCCAGCACATATTGCCGCGCCACGGCGCGGCTGTCCTCAACACCGGCGGCTATGGCCTGCGGGCTGCCGGGGATCCAGATGCCGCCGCCCGAAACCGATGTCGTGCCGCCGAAATGTTCGGCCTTTTCCAGCACCAGGACCGACAGCCCGGCAGACGCGGCCCTGATCGCCGCCGTCATGCCCGCAGCACCCGATCCTACCACCACAACATCATATTGGGCCATCACGTCCTCCCGATCCTTCTTTCGATATCCATGGGGGAAAATCGCAGCCGCCCGCGCCTTTCCCCCGGCAGGTTTCAGATTTTGGGCATGATTTCCTCGGCCACCCACTGGAGCCGATCGAGATATTCGGTCAGCCCGGATATGCCCGGCGGCAGCGGAACGATGGTTTCATTGACCCCCAGTTCCTTCAGCCAACCCACCTGATCAATGACCTTTTGCGCGTCCCGCGTTCCAGGCGCGCGCGGGTCGTCCATGATCTCATGATGCGCGCCGACATTGAGCATTTCCAGCGCAAAGAACAGGTCGATCGGCCGTCCGTCATATTCCGGTTGCGAACGGATGAAGTCGAGGCATTCGGGAAATTTCTCCGGCGGCGTGCGGAAGGGCGACCAGCCGTCGCCAAATTTCGCCACGCGCCTGAGCACCGGTTCGGCGTCTCCCCCGAGCCAGATCGGCAAGCGCGGTTGCTGCACAGGCTTGGGCGCGAAACCGACATTCCTGAACTGAACGAATTCACCCTCGAATTCAGGCTTTTCCGACGTCCATAATTCGATGATCGCAGCGATATATTCGTCGGCCATGCGTCCGCGCTGGTGAAAGTCGACATTCAGCATGTCGAACTCTTCCTTCAGCCAGCCGACGCCGAACAGGGCCGTGGCCCGCCCCCCGCTCAGCCAGTCGAGCGTCGACCAGGCCTTGGCCTGGACGATCGGGCTCTGTAGCGGCAGGATCGACACCGAGGAGCTTAATTTCATCGTCTTGGTGCGGCCGGCCAGGAAGGAGAGGGCAACCGTGCCATGGACATAATGGTCGCCCGACAGGCCAATATGCTCCTGCGGAATGATGAAATGTTCGCCCAACATGCACTTGTTGAAGCCAAGCTGATCGGCCGTCGCCATCGCCTGTCCGATGTCGTCCCCGGTCAGGCTATATTCCCAGGCTTGCGTCATCGCCGCAACATGCATGCTGTTGGGCACGCCCACGTTCAGTTTCATCGACCGATCCTCCCTGATTTTCAGATTGGCGGGCAGAATGGCCGGGATCGTTTCGACCACACCTTTCCTTGGGAAGGAAAGCGCAGGTCAAGATTTCAGTCTTGCCTTGCCGAGAATATATCCTGAAGTTCAGCCAAATCGGCGGGCGTATCGACATCGAAGCCAAGGCTGGCCCGTTCCACGATCGCGGCTGCCGGACGCTGCTGCCTGTGGGACATCAGACTATCCTGCCCGAAAGCGAAGCGGAAGGGGTCGGCATCCCGGATTGCCACCGCATTTGTACCGCGTCCGTGCCGATCCGGCGCGAAGGCACAGCCGCAGTCGTTTGCGGCCGCCAGCAAGACCTGGACATCTTCCACCGTGAGATGCGGCAAATCGGCATGGATCACGAGCAAGGGGCGGTTGCCCAATTGTGCGCGCGCGCCCTCCAACTCTGGATTGAGGCCCCCACCGCTGTCGGGCAACCAATGCGACGGCCATTCAGGCACGACCGTCGGCGCAAGACAATATAGGGAATTGATCGCATCCACTTTGGACAGACAGGTCATGACCCGTGCGGCCATCGCCGACGCCAGCGCCATGCGCTCGGCTGGTTCCAGCGCGTCCCGAAGCCGCGATTTACTTTCCACTCCCTGTTTCAAAGGGACGAGAGCAACCCAGTCCGTCACGGACGAAGGGCGATCGCGAGATCGAGCGCCGCCTGCGCCACGCGTATCTTGTCATCCAGGGTCGTCATCAGGGTCGCGCAACGCCCAACGACGATGTCCGGCGCCTCGCAACGGTCTCCGCTATCGATCAGGATGCCGTCGATTAGCCCGGCATAATGCCGGACGATGCTGTCATTATCGACCGCCATGCGCAATTCCTGCATCAGCTTGGCGGTCGGGCCCTTGACCGCCGTGCCGCCGACGAGCGGAGACACGGCGATGACGGGCGCCTTGGTCCGTTCGATCGCCGAGCCTATGCCGGGCACGGCCAGCAACGGATCGACACTGAGAAATGGATTGGATGGGGCGATCAACACCGCGTCGGCCGACTGGATCGCCTCGATGACGCCGGGGGCCGGGACGGCATGCGTCGCGCCTTCGAACATGATGTGTCGCACGGCCGGCGCGCAACGCTGTTCGACGAAATAGCGTTGAAATTCCAGCCGGCCCTGATCCGTATCCAATATCGTGGCTACCGTCTGGTCGCTCATGGGCAGTATCCGGGTGGCGATGCCCCACTGGTCGGCAAAACGCGCCGTGATCTGCGACAGACTTCGCCCCTGCGCCAGCGCATGGGTCCGCGCCACATGAAGCGCCAGGTCGCCGTCGCCGAGTTGAAACCAGTCCTCCCCGCCCAATTCGCGAAGGGCCGCCATGAAGCTCCAGCTTTCGCCTTCCCGCCCCCACCCCTGCGCGCCATTCGCCTTGCCGGACAGCGTATAG
>NZ_NOIW01000258.1:0-1041 GCF_002708645.1 Sphingobium sp. IP1 | reverse complement strand
GGCAGCGCCGCCCGCCAAAAGCTGATCGAGAAGCTCATTCGGTATGGCAGGTTCTTTGCGTCGTGACATAGTGGGACTCCTTGTTGCCCATTATGCCCGGCCACACACGGAAATCCTGACAGTCCCCCTACACGCGCCGAATCATCGCGGAAAGGTCGCGTGAGCTAGGCTGGCATGTAAAAGACGGAAACGTACATCCGACAAGCTTCTTTATAGATAATCAGCAATACCGCGTCCAACCGGATATTGTAATTTACCGCGGGCGGGACGCCCTCGCAGTGATCGACGCAAAGTACAAGCCTAGTCCGAAAGAGGCTGACCGTTACGAATTACTTTCATTTATGGACGCACTTGGCGTTCAACATGGAGCGCTTTTATGTCCTCAGCTTGACGCAGCCAGGTCAACATCCCTGGGCGTTACCACGAGTGGAAAACAAGTGTCTCTGCTGCGTTTGGATTTGCGTGCCGTCGACCCAGAAGCGGAAGCTGACCGTCTCTTCCAGAATGTTCGCAAATTAGTCGAGGGCCAGAAGGACTATATGTGATTTGGACAAGGTTGACGCGGAAACCCGTAGCCGAACGATGAAGTCGGTGGGCCGAAAAGACACGGCACCCGAAATGGTCGTTCGTAAGTTATTACATGGCTTGGGATATCGATACAGATTGCATGATAAGCGGCTTCCTGGATCACCGGATATCGTTTTTGCCGGTCGTAAGAAGGTAATTTTTATTCATGGGTGCTTTTGGCATGCTCATGATTGCCGTGGGAGTTTATCGCCAAAATCCAAGACGGATTTCTGGGGGGCTAAACTAGATAGAAACAAGGCACGCGATGCCAGAAATGTCGAGGCGCTAACGTCGCGTGACTGGGACGTAATGACAATATGGGGTCAGTACATAGAACGGACCCAGATATACGCTCTCATGACTGCCGTCCGAGACGCTGGCCGAGTTTACTCCTTCGCTGGCCGCTAGACCAGCGGTCGCATTGACCTTGGCGGGTGTGCCGCGGGCGCCTGATCGACGACGATTGATCACGCT
>NZ_NOIW01000257.1:0-1047 GCF_002708645.1 Sphingobium sp. IP1 | reverse complement strand
TGGTTTGCCAGCTGCGAGGAGTTTGTCGCGGAAGTCAGCGAGGCTTGGGTCGAAGCGCCGGGCGATGTCAGCGACGAGGAAGAGGATAGTTCGAATGGAGGCGCGGCCACCGCGAGTTCGCCTTTTGCCGGATCTGGCGCCGCTGTCATTTGCGATGGGAGCGAGCCCGACGAGCTTGACGATAGCCTTGTTTGAGAGGGTGCCCAGTTCGGGCAGATCGGCGATCAGATAAGCGGTAGTCCGATCGGCCAAGCCCTTGATTGAGCGGATGGTGCGATCAAAGGCGCGCCAGTGAGGATCGCTTGCGATGGACTGCGCGATCATGGCGCTGATGTCCTTTGCCTGTCTGGCGAACAGAGCCAGTGTTTCGCCGATCTGGGCCAGGGCCAGCGGATCGGTCGTGGCTGATCGGCGCTGCTTCTGGACGATGATATCGTGCGTCACATGACGCAGCCGCGCGGTGAGTGCTTCAAGCTTGGCCTGTTGTGCGCTGGGCGGCGGCGTGGGGATGAGCTTGCGGGCATCAGCGAACCAGGCCAGCATCCGGGCGTCGATGCGGTCGGTCTTTTCCAGGCACCCCATCGCCTGTGCGAAGGCGCGGGCGTGACGCGGATTAACGATGGTGCAGGCGATGCCCTGCGCCCAGAGCTGGAGGAAGGCCAGCTTCTCGCATCCCCCGCTCGCCTCCAGCACGACCAGCCCATCATCACCGGCATGTTCCCACACGAAATCAGCGAGATCAGCGATGCCTTCGGCCGTGTTGGCACAGCGTATCGCATGATCCGGCGCGGTCCACGCATCCAGCCATGCCTTCGAACTATCGACTCCGATCATAATGTGCGTCACCTTGTACCTGCCTTGTCTGTGCGATTGGCAACCATCCGACTGTTCGGTCGCAGGGCAACAAGCAGGCCGATCCCAAACTCCCGACGGTCGAACGGACCTGAGGGGCAACGGGCGTCGACACTGCGGCCATGAGATCGGGTGGCCACCCGATCTCATGGTGCCAGGTCATCCTCATGACCTCAGGCACAGATACAAGGGGCA
>NZ_NOIW01000256.1:0-1094 GCF_002708645.1 Sphingobium sp. IP1 | reverse complement strand
CCACCGCCCCCGATCCCCAGGCCCGCGCCAGCACCGGCCGCCCGGCTTCTCCCGCCGCCGCCTTCATCCCGAACCATTTCATCCGAACATCCCCCTATGCAAAAAATCCTCGCCCCTTGGGGGAGAGGATAGGGAAGGCCCGCGGCGCCAGCCGCCTGCCAAAAGCTGGAAAGCGGCGCCAGCCGCCTACCGAAACTTGGAGAGGGGCCCCGCCCTTTACAAAAGCCGGGCGGCGATCAAATCTGCGCCCATGCCCCTCGCACCGATCCTGCTCATACTCGCCCAGGCCAGCGGGCCGGTCGCCACGCCCCTCGTCCTGCCCACGACCCAGGATTATGCACTCGTCGCCCTGCCGCCCGCATCGACCGGTGCCGCCACCGTCCGCATCACGCGCCGCCCCAACAGCGACCAGCTGGATTGCACCCCCTCGGCCATCACCGGCGGCCCCGCCATCGCCGTGGCAAGCTGCCGGCTCGCCATGATGAAGATGGGCTGGATGGCAGCGGTGAAGGACAGAAACGGCCTGGATGGGACGATCCCGGTCGTCCGCCTGTTCTGGGAGCAGGCACCATCGACTTTCCAGGGCGACATGGGCGGCGCCACGCCGATCGCCCTCGACGGCAAGGCGCCGATCGCAAGCGACCCGGACAAGGCAGCAACCGCGCTGCAAAGCGATTATACCGTCCGGCTCGACGCCACCGGCCGCCCCCGATCCTGTCGCATCACTCGATCATCCGGCACGCGCCGATATGACGACACCGCCTGCCTCGTGGCGATGGGCCAGCGCTATCTGCCGGCGCTCGACGACCAGGGCCGACCAAGGGAAACCGAGGTAAAATCCTGGGTTCGGTTCACAGATCGATAGAGGGCCGACGCCCCCTCCGCTTCGGAGCCCCCCCCAATGCAAAAAATCCTCGCCCCTTTGGGGAGAGGATAGTGGAGGTTGGCGGCGACCAGCCGCCTACCGGAACTTGGAGAGGGACAGGTGATCCGTCCAAAATATTGCCACCCTGTTTCCAGCGCCGCCTCATCCTGCTAATCAGTCGCAATATCCAAGCCAGAGACATGTCCCTATGACCGGCCCCTCGCCCCTC
>NZ_NOIW01000255.1:0-1100 GCF_002708645.1 Sphingobium sp. IP1 | reverse complement strand
CCCCCCCCCCGCCCATCCGCGCCTCGCTCGCACCGCGCCCCGCCTGCGCCACCAGCCCGACATGCCAGCGCGCATCCTCGCCCTTGGCCGCCACCGCATCGACGAAGCGGAACTGGCGCCATTGGACATCGCCCCAGGCGTCCAGCAGCGCCTCGGGCACCGCACCAACATCGCATTTGGCCTGGGCATCCGACGTGTTGATGGTGCCGCTCGCGGCATAGATGACCGACCAGCGCGCTGCGGCCGCGCCGCATGTCCGGCTGTTGTCGGTCGCCGGCACGACATGGCCGGCAAAGCTCGCGTCCAGCGTGGCATTGCTGAAGCCACAGGCCACGCCGACCAGATTATTGCCGCTGTCATAGGCGGTGATCGCGAAATTATTGCTGGAATTGCGCCCGAACAGCCAGCGCCGCACACCACCGGTGTCGAACTCGACATAGGTGGTGTAGCCGCTATTGGCGTCGATCTTCATCGTCCGGTTGGCGCTGCCACCGCCAAAGCTCGCGACGACGACATGGGCATTGGCATAGCGTCGGGCCGCGCTGCCCAGGTCGATCGCGCCATCGCTCGCCGGCACCAGCGCCGCGCCGATCGCCTCGCTCGCCAATGTCGCCATGGAGCCCAGCCCCAGCGCGCTCCGGGCCGCACCCGCGCTGCTCGCTCCGGTGCCGCCATGGCCGATCGCCAGTGTCCCGCCCAGCGTCAGCGTCCCGCTACCGCTCACCGGCCCGCCGTCAAATTCCAGTCCCGTGGTCCCGCCCGACGCCGCCACGGCGGTCACCGTCCCGGCGCCGACATGCGCCCGCACCGCCGCCCCGTCGCCCTGCTCCAGCAGCGCGCGTCCGAACCCGGTGGTCGCAAGGCCGGCGAGCGCGTCCAGCCCCATGCTCGCCTCCTGCTTGCCCGCCAGCGCATCCCTCAGCCCAGCGATCCAGCCGCTATGCAGCACCAGCCCGATCCGCTTTTCGCCCGGCGCGAAACTGACCGTCCCGTCCCCGGCCGAGGACGCCATCGGTTCGCGCACCAGCCGCCCCTCGCCATCCAGCGTGCCGCTGCCCGCCTCCCACGCCGCCGGATCATCCACCCCGACGATCATGTAG
>NZ_NOIW01000254.1:0-1153 GCF_002708645.1 Sphingobium sp. IP1 | reverse complement strand
CCTCTTTCATGGCCCCACCTTCCCTTGGGCGCCGCGCGCCCCTATCTGGGCCCGCATGAAGCGCACCCCTCGCAAATTGCTGATCGCCCTCGTCCTGCTCGCGCTCGGCCTCATCGCCTGGCATTTCGGCCTGTTCCGCGCCGGCGACTGCCTGTTGCAGGGCGGCAGCTGGAACGGCGACAACGGCTTCTGCCGTCTCGACAGCCTCGCCCGGCCGATCGGCCAATAGGGTTCAAACCCCCAGCATCGCCTTCTTCTCTTCCGCAGAGAGGAAATCCGCCCCCGCCACCCGCTCCCACAGGGCCGCGCGCTCGTCCGACAGCGCCGGCACCGCGTCCAGATCCGGCGCCAGGCTCAGCCCCGGCCACCAGCCCTGCAGTCCCTGCGCCAGCCCCGCACCGATCTTCCCCACCAAAGGCAAGATCGTCTGCCGCCACAGCGCCTTGTTCGCCTCGCGATAATTGGCGTAGCTATTGTCGCCCGGCAGGCCCATCAGCATCGGCGGCACGCCAAAGGCCAGTGCGATCTCCCGCGCCGCCGCGGCCTTCAATCCGACAAAGTCCATCTCGGCCGGCGACAGGCTCATCGCCCGCCAGTCGAGCCCGCCCTCCAGCAGCATCGGCCGCCCGGCATTGGCCGCGCCGCTGAACGCCGCCTCCATCTCGCGCCGCACCCGCTCAAACTGTTCCGGGCTCAGCACCGATCCGTCGCCCGGCGCATAGACCATCGCGCCCGAAGGCCGCGCCGCATTGTCGAGCAGCGCCTTGTTCCACACCGTGGCGGCATTGTGGATCGCCACCGCCCCCGCCGCCGCGCCGACACAGCCCAGGCCATAATGATCGTCGAGCGGATGGAGCGCGCGGATATGGAGCAGGCTGGTCCGCCCGGCGCCATCCTCGGGCGACAGCCGGGTCACGCTCTCCCCCACCCGATAGAGATAGGCCGCCGGCCAGCCGCGCGCATCCGCCTCCACGCTCACCCGCTCGGGCCGCAGCGCGAACAGCTCGGCCGGCATCCCGTCCGCCCCCGCAATCACCTGGACATAGCCATTGCCGTGCAGCAGCACATGGCTCGCCAGCGTCTCGATCAGGCTTTGCCCCGCCGACGCCCGCGCCACCAGCGCGCGGATGCGGGCCGCCGCCTCACCATCCAC
>NZ_NOIW01000253.1:0-1298 GCF_002708645.1 Sphingobium sp. IP1 | reverse complement strand
GGGACTGTCAGGATTTCCGTGTGCGGCCGGGCGGTTGATCATCAGGCCGCCATGGCTCTGATGAAACGTTCGCCGAAGATCACGGCAAATTGCGCCTTCGCCATGGTCCACTCACGTGGTGGCATCTTCCACTCTTTCTCCGACCGATTCAAGATCAGGTAGAGCAGCTTGGTGGCGGCCTCGTCGCTGGGGAAGTGTCCCCTGGCCCTGACAGCCCGCCTGAGCTTCGAGTTCAAAGCTTCGATGGCGTTCGTAGTGTAGATGATCCGGCGGACCTCGTCGGGGAACGCAAAAAACGGGATCACCTCGCCCCAGGCGCGCCGCCAGCTCTGGCCGATGGCGGGATAGCGCTGCCCCCAAGGGCCAGCCTCAAATGCTGTCAGCGCCTTTTCGGCGGCATCTGCGTCGGTGGCACGGTAAATCTCCTTGAGCGCGCTGGCGAGGTTCTTTCGGTCCTTCCAGGAGACGAAGTCCATCGAGTTGCGCAGCAGGTGAACGATGCAGGTCTGGACGATCGCATCGGGGAACACTGCGGTGATCGCATCGGGAAAGCCCTTCAGGCCGTCAACGACGGCCAGCAGGATGTCTTCAACGCCACGGTTGCGAAGCTCGTTCATCACCCGAAGCCAGAACTTGGCACCCTCATTCTGCTCGAGCCACAAGCCGAGCACCTCCTTTGCGCCGTCGGCGCGGACGCCCAGCGCAATGTGGATCGCCTTGTTGCGCACCATGCCCTCGTCGCGGATCTTGACCCGGATCGCGTCGAAGAAGACCAGCGGGTAAACCGGATCGAGCGGCCGCTGCTGCCAAGTGGCGACCTCATCGAGCACGGCGTCGGTCACCGTGCTAATCAAATCGGGTGAGACGTCGATGCCGTATAGATCGTGCAGGTGCCTGGTGATCTCGCGGGTGCTCATGCCGCGCGCGTACATCGACACGATCTTGTCGTCGAAGCCGGGAAAGCGGCGTTGATACTTGGCGATCAACTGCGGGTCGAAGCTCGACTGGCGATCGCGCGGCACGTCGATCGCCAACTTGCCGGTGTCGGTCATTACCGTCTTCCGACCGTAGCCGTTGCGCATGTTGCCGGCGCCGTCTTCGCCAGCGAGGTGGTGATCCATCTCCGCATTCAGGGCACGCTCTGTCAGCGCCTTCTTCAGCGAATCGAGCAGACCGCCCTGCTCGAAGGCGGCACTGGCAGCGCCGCCCGCCAAAAGCTGATCGAGAAGCTCATTCGGTATGGCAGGTTCTTTGCGTCGTGACATAGTGGGACTCCTTGTTGCCCATTATGCCCGGCC
>NZ_NOIW01000252.1:0-1321 GCF_002708645.1 Sphingobium sp. IP1 | reverse complement strand
TGAACCGCGCCGGGTTTGCCGGAGGCTCCAACTTCTGAGTAAGTGGAGCCGATATGAGCAAAGCGACGAACAAGTTTGCACCTGAGGTTCGCGCACGGGCGGTGCGCATGGTGCTGGATCACGAGGCTGAACATCCTTCCCGCTGGGCAGCAATGATTTCCATCGCCGAGAAGATCGGGTGCTCGGCGCATACATTGAATGAGTGGGTAAAGAAGGCCGAGGTGGACAGTGGCAAGCGTGCTGGCGTGCCCACCGAGATGGCTGACCGCCTGAAGGCGCTGGAACGCGAGAACCGCGAGTTGCGCCAGGCCAACGAGATACTGCGTAAGGCGAGCGCATATTTTGCCCAGGCGGAGCTCGACCGCCCGTTCAAACGATGACGGCTTTCATAGACGAGCATCGGGCGGAATATGGGGTCGAGCCGATTTGCAGGGTTCTGCCGATTGCCCCATCCACCTACCATGAGCGTGTCGCGCAGCGGCGGGATTTGGGGCGGCTGTCAGATCGTGCCCGGCGCGATCAGGATCTGAAGCCAGAAGTCATGCGCGTCTTTGCCGAGAATTTCGGCGTTTACGGTGTGCGGAAGGTCTGGCGGCAGATGAACCGCGAGGGCTTTGCTGTGGCCCGATGCACCATCGAGCGGCTGATGCGCGATCTGGGTTTGCAGGGGGTAATCCGTGGCAAGCCTGTACGAACCACGATCAGCAACAAGGCTGCGCCTTGCCCGCTCGATCACGTCAACCGACAGTTCCATGCTCCGGCGCCCAACATGCTCTGGGTGTCGGACTTCACCTATGTCGCGACGTGGGCGGGCTTTGTCTATGTTGCCTTCGTGATCGACGTCTACGCCCGCTATATCGTGGGCTGGCGCGTTAGCAGGACTGCCCATGCCAGCTTCGTGCTGGATGCACTGGAGCAGGCTATCCACGAACGACGCCCTGCCCATCGGGGTGGTCTCATCCATCACAGCGACCGCGGATCGCAATATGTGTCGATCCGATACTCGGAGCGGCTTGCCGAAGCCGGGATCGAGCCATCGGTTGGCAGCGTCGGCGACAGCTATGACAATGCTTTGGCTGAGACGATCAACGGCCTTTATAAGGCCGAGGTGATACATCGGCGAGGGCCATGGCGGTCCTTTGAAGCCGTGGAATATGCCACGCTGGAATGGGTGGACTGGTTTAACAAACGGCGCCTGCTCGAACCCATCGGCAATATCCCGCCGGCTGAAGCTGAGGAACTGTACTACGCCATGCTGGACGACGTCCCCATGGCTGCGTAACTTAAACCAAATAGCCTCCGGCAAACCCGGGGCGGTTCA
>NZ_NOIW01000251.1:0-1343 GCF_002708645.1 Sphingobium sp. IP1 | reverse complement strand
GGTCAGCGAGCAGACCTATTATCTCTATGGACGGCTCTCCCTTTGCAAGCGGCATTGAAACGTTCTGCGTGGATCAGTTGCAAACATCTATCCGGCGTCAGCTGGTTGTCCAGAGCGCCCAAATGGGAAATCCGCACACGCGCACCTCTACAGCTGGTAGGCCTCAAGGGCCTCGATAATAGTCAGGCTCGTCGCGCGTCGGCTCGATCAGTGCAGTCCATTTCTCCGTCTACTCGCAAACTGGTTCGGTTCTTCAGGCGGCGGCGCGGTATTGATCGCCCGTTCGAAGCACGGCCCAGATTATCCGTGCATTCTTGTTGGCGATGGCAACCGTTGCGCGGTTGAACCCGCGTCGCTCCCGAAGCTGGTTGGCCCATTGGCTGATGGGATCATTTTTATTGGGTGCCGTTCTCACGACGGCACGCGCGCCGTGAACCAATAGGCTGCGCAAATGCTGGCTTCCTCGTTTAGAGATGCCCATAAGCACCGCCTTATCACCGCTCGAGAACTGGCGCGGTACTAATCCAAGCCAGGCCGCCATGTGGCGCCCATTCCTGAAGTCCGAACCATCGCCGACCGCCGCGACAATCGCTGTTGCCGTTTTGGGCCCAACGCCTTTGATCCTGGCGACACGCTGACAGGGCTCGCTCGATTTGAAGACGGCTTCGATTTTCTTGTCGAAATGCTCGATGCGGCGTTCGAGATCGCAGAAGAAATCCCAGAGCTCGGCAATGGTCTCACGGGCCATAGTCGAGAGGCCGGAGTCGGCGCGTGCGAGTATCTCCGGAATCATGCGTCTCACCCGGGTAATCGACTTGGCAAAGGCAATGCCACGATCAAGCAGCAGCCCGCGCATCTGGCTGACCAGGGCCGTTCGGTGGTTCACAAGACGCTGGCGGGCGCGGTGTAGAGCCTGGATATCCTGTTGCTCAACGCTTTTCTTAGGCACCAGCGGAATGTGGGGTTGACGCACAGCCGTACAGATCGCCTCGGCATCGTTGCCGTCGTTCTTCTGCCTGCGGACAAATGGCTTCACATATTGAGGACTCACGATCTTCACGTTGTGGCCCAACTCTTCAAATTGGCGGGCCCAGCAAAATGCTCCTGTGCAGGCTTCGATCGCGACGGTGCAGGGCTCAATCCCGGCCAGCACCGAAAGTAGTTGGTCGCGCATGACCCGCCGTTTGAAAATCGCATTGCCCTTGCGATCAACGCCATGCAGCTGGAAGACATTCTTCGCCAGATCAATACCAAGTACATCGATGGTCATCATTCCTCTCCTTCGACTGCCGGTTGCACAACGATGCTCCGGGGTGGGAGAGCCGTCCATCCCATTAGCTGGC
>NZ_NOIW01000250.1:0-1365 GCF_002708645.1 Sphingobium sp. IP1 | reverse complement strand
GAGGCGGACAGTTCGGCGCGGCCCGCGGCGCCAAGAGCAAGCGCCGGCCCTTGGGATCAAGGGCTACCGTGACGATTTCGACGCGCCCTCGGCCCTCGAGGCTGCCAGCCGATAGAGGACCGCGGCGATAAGCCAGAGGCCGGCGAACAGGGCGCTGAATGTTCCGCCGCGCGCATCAATCTGTGCGCCCATCGCCGCGATGCCTGCCTGGGCAGCGGCAGCCGCGCCATGGGAGATCGCCATGCCCAGCGGTCTGAAGCGCGCCATCGCCGAGCCGATGAAGGCGATGATGGGCACGCCCGCGAAGAGGAGGTTGAAGGGACTGTCTTCCGAGCCGATCATGCCGACCGCGAGATTTGCCCAGATCGTCAGGAAAACGGTGAGGACCGATACCACACTCGCCGCGCGGTACCATGGATTGGGCGAGCGCCGGACCAGACATTCGGCGGCGAGCCCCGTTCCGCCAAGCATGAGGCCCATGACGAGGAAGTCGGTTTCGTCCCAGCGCACCTGCGGGGTGTAGTGCATCGCGATGGCGGGGAGCACGAGCAGGAGCAACGCGAGCCCCCAGGCCGAGATCCGCCACGGGTTGAGCGCCTGCTTGAGCCTGCCATTGTCTGGTGCTGCGTAACTATCGTTCCGATGATCATCCATGATATCGCCTCCATTCGAGATGAGATCATCAGGGTCCCGGAAAGACCGATGGGCGTCATGAGAAGCATATGAGGTTTTGCTGAAAAGTGCCGCCGCGTGGATATCATTTCGGCCAGTTCGTCCTCGATCCCGAGGATCGGCGCTTGCTGCGTGACGGCGTTCCGGTCGACCTCAACGCTCGCTATCTCGACGCACTGGCGCTTCTCGTGCGCAATGCCGGGTCGCTCGTCGGCAAGGACCTTTTTCTGGGGGAAGTCTGGAAAGATGTGCCTGTCACCGACGAGGCGCTGACCCAGTGCATTCGGCTCCTTCGCCAGCGCCTGGGTGACGATGCGAGCCGTCCGCATTTCATCGAGACGGTATCCAAGCGTGGCTACCGCTTCATTGCCGAGGTCAACTGGCGCGAAGGCTCTGCCCCGGCCGAAGACTCTGCCCCCCACACGCTTCACCCGTCGGCCGCGCCCTCGGCGCTCCGCCGCGTAGCGATGATGGCGGGAGCCGGAACGCTGGGTGCTGGGGGCGCCGGATTGATCGGCGGGCTCGCCTATGGGTTTGTCGCCGCGACGCCGCCACTGCCAGGCGGAGGCGGCGCCGCGTCCTCCGTCTTCGTGTTGCTCTGGCTCACCTTGGCGGTGGCTTTCGTGGGCGGCGCGGGCGTCAGCCTGGGGATCGCCATAGCCGAGGCCGCAGGCAAACGCCCATGGCTTACTC
>NZ_NOIW01000025.1:0-61898 GCF_002708645.1 Sphingobium sp. IP1 | reverse complement strand
CATCGCCGGATAGAACTGAGCCGTCGCCTTTCTGGCGCGACCGTAGAAGGCAGCAACAAGTAAGATCTCGCGCCGGCTATCTGGGCGAGCTTGGCGTAGGATTCCGCCCCCTCCCGCAAACGCCCCCTTTCAGGGAAGGGGGCTTGAGATCGCCTTGATGGCCTTCAATCCCGTTCCAAAACGAGCGATCGCGTCCCTGTTTCTCTCCAGCTCGCCATAGGGCAGATAGGCGAAGTCGAGATCGGCAATACGGCTGAAAGCCGGGCGACGGAGTTGCGCGCGAACGTCCTGCTCGCGCGCATTCGGTGCGACCAGGAATAGCCCGGCGGCAGCGTGCAGATCGCTCCCCGACAGCGCCAGATCGAGCATGCGCACGATCCCCGAGTAGATCGAGGTCGAATGTTCAACCTCGAACGCGGCGGCGACGCCGTCGCCACCCTTCGCCAGCCACAACACGTCGATGAGGCGGATCGAGTCCGCTCCGGGAGAGGTCGCAATTGCGTCTGGAAGGCGCTCGAGGCATCCCTGTCCAAGCGGGCAGCCAGCGTGAAGTCGACCGCGGTCATTGGCGGCGATCCACACATCGTAACCGAGGGCATGGCCGAGGTCGCGCAGCCAGGCCTGGATTTCAGCGTGCGTGCGATCGGTTTCGCCCTGCGCGGCGGCTGTCTTGTCGAGCCGGCTTGCCTCCGCTCTGGCATGTTCCAATCTGCCGAGCCAGTCGTCGGCCGCCGTTGCGTCATCCTCCAGCGGTGGCGCGGGATAGCGGCCCGAGCCAATGTCGAACAACAGTCCGCCGATCGCGCCGAGATCGTTGGAGAGCAACTCGCGGTAACGGTCGTTGAGGTCGAGGATGCCGGCGCGCATGGCGAGAAAATGATCCCATGACCCGAGCTTCACCTTGGCGCCGGTGACGGCATTGTAGCCCTTGACGATCGCGGTATTGAAGGGCGGCACCAGCGTCGGGTGAAGGAAATAGAGCAGGTTGGCCGCCGCCGGCCCCAGCCCCTTGATCTTGAGCGCGTCTATGCTGCGGATGTGGCTGATGATCTCCTCGGCGGTATCGCAGCACGAGCAATTGTCGAGCAGGCGACCGAACGCCCGCTGGTTGTCCGGGCTTTCGTAGATGTCTGGAATGCGCAGCTTGGGCTTCCACAGCCAGGCATGGTCGGCGCCCTTGAAGATCTGCCGCTGTTCGGCGATCGAGTGGACAACCGTTTCCAGTGACGAGCCGCGATAGGCGACGCCGAACCGCCCACTTTCGATTTCTGCGACCACCTGCTGCAGCCCGCGACGGATGGAGCGGAAGTTTTTCAGCCGTTCGTCCCACAGAAACCAGGAGCGATAGGTGGCGCCGGGATCGTCTCGCCAACGACGGACAAGCTCGCTCACGAGATCATGATGTGTCGCGGGTAACAAGGTCATACTGGCTGGGTCATCTAAACTGGGCTCCTTGCCGTTCAGGCTATCGCGAGCAAGGGCGGCTTGCACGTTCAATGTGCGATCCGCGAAGCGTGCTCAAATTGTCGGTGATCGCGCAGGGAAACGCCGCTGGCATTGGGCGTTGCCGGTCGCAACCGTCGACCGGGCGCACAGCCAGGCAGACGGCCGGCACGGGCGTCGCCGCCCGGGAGCGGCGACGCAACCAGCTTTTTCCGGTCGAACTTAGCGGATCACTGCTTTGCGATCGCGGTGACCTCGCCATCGCTGCCCTTGAGCGAGAGGTCGAAATCGACCTTGTCGCCGACCTTGACCGCATCGGTGATCGACGGCGCGGCCTTGAACGCCATCGTCATCGCGGGCCACTTGGCCTCCGGGATCGGACCATGATCGAGCGTGATCGTGCCTGCCGCCTTGTCGATCGCGGTGACGGTGCCATGGCCCTTGGCCTTGATCGCGGCGTTCGCGTCAGGCGCCATCGACATGTTGCCCATGTCGCCGCTCATGGTCGCGGCGGGCGCCGCCTCGTTGGTCTCAGTCGCAACGGGGGCCTCCGCCTTCTTGCCGCACGCGGCAGTCAGGGCGGCGAGGCCGAGGGCAATGGTCAGTCGTGCATGGTTCATCGTCTTCTCCTTCATGATGAAACGGGTTGAGGGATGGGATCGGTCTTGGGCCGGCGCAACAGCAGATAGGCGGCGGGCAGGACGAACATTGAGAGCAAGGGCGCGGTCAGCATGCCGCCGATCATCGGCGCGGCAATCCGGCTCATGACCTCCGAACCCGCGCCTGATCCCAGCAGGATCGGCAGCAGGCCGGCCAGGATCACTGCCACCGTCATCGCCTTGGGACGGACGCGCAGCAGCGCGCCTTCGCGCACGGCGGCCTCGACTTCGGCGGCGTCCGGATTTGCGGTGTGCTCCGCCAGCGCGTTCTTGAGATAGATCAGCATCACCACCCCGAACTCGGCGGAGATGCCGGCGAGCGCGATGAACCCGACCCCGGTGGCAACCGACTGGTTGAACCCCAGCAGATAGAGCGTCCAGATGCCGCCGGTCAGCGCGAACGGCAGCGTGCCCATGATCAGCGCAGCCTCGTCGAAGCGGCCGAAGATCAGGTAGAGCAGCACGAAGATGATCAGCAGCGTCGCGGGCACGACCAGCTTCAACCGGTCGACTGCGCGCTCGAGATATTCGAACTGGCCCGAATAGGCGATGCTGACCCCCGGCGAGAGCCGAACCTGTCTCGCCACCGCGCGTTGCAGATCGCCAACCACCGAGGCGAGATCGCGCCCGCGCACATCGACATAGACCCAGGTCGAGGGCCGGGCATTCTCGGTCTTGAGCATCGGCGGCCCTTCGGCGATCGTGACATTGGCGACCGTGCCGAGGGTGATCTGCTGGCCCGCGGGCGTCAGGATCGGTAGCCCCCGCAGCCCGTCGAGGCTGTCGCGCAATTCGCGCGGATAGCGCACGCTGATCGGGTAGCGGGCGAGGCCCTCGACCGTCTCGCCGATCGTCTCGCCGCCGATCGCGCCGGAGACGATGGCCTGGACGTCGGCGATGTTGAGCCCGAACCGCGCGGCGGCGGCGCGGTCTATGTCGACATCGACATAGCGTCCGCCGGTCAGCCGCTCGGCGAGCGCCGAGCTGACGCCGGGCACGCTCCTGGCCACGGTCTCGACATCATGCGCGATGCGGTCGAGCTCGGCGAGGTCACTGCCCGACACCTTGACCCCGATCGGGCTCTTGATGCCCGTCGCGAGCATGTCGATGCGGTTGCGGATCGGCGGCACCCAGATATTGGCGAGACCCGGAAGCTTCACCCGGCGATCGAGCTCGTCGACAAGGCGTTCGGGCGTCATGCCCGACCGCCACTGGTCGCGGGGCTTGAATTGGATCGTCGTCTCGAACATTTCGAGCGGCGCGGGATCGGTCGCGGTCTCGGCGCGGCCGGCCTTGCCGAACACGCTTTCGACTTCGGGCACGGTCTTGATCAGGCGGTCGGTCTGCTGGAGCAGCTCACTCGCCTTGGCGGCCGAGAGGCCCGGCAGCGCCGAGGGCATGTAGAGCAGGTCGCCCTCGTCGAGATTGGGCATGAACTCGCCGCCGAGCCGGCTGAGCGGCCAGGCCGTGGTGGCGAACACCAGAGCCGCGATCAGCAGCACTGCCTTGGGCCGCTTCATCGTCCAGTCGATCGCGGGCCGGTAGATATTGGTGAGCCAGCGATTGACCGGATTGGCCTGCTCGGCCGGAATGCGGCCCCGGATCAGCCAGCCCATCAGGATCGGCACCAGGGTCACCGACAGGATCGCGGCCGCGCCCATCGCATAGGTCTTGGTGAAGGCGAGCGGCGCGAACAGCCGGCCTTCCTGCGCCTCCAGGGTGAAGACCGGAATGAACGACAGCGTGATGATCAGCAGGCTGAAGAACAGCGCCGGCCCGACCTCGGCCGCCGCCTCGGTGACGACGATCCAGCGCATCTCGCCATCGAGATGTCTGTCCGGGTGATCCTGCTCCCAGCGTTCGATCCTCTTGTGGGCGTTCTCGATCATGACGACCGCCGCATCCACCATCGCGCCGATGGCGATGGCGATGCCGCCCAGCGACATGATGTTGGCGTTCACCCCCTGGAACCGCATTACGACGAACGCGGCCAGCACACCGAGCGGCAAGGTCAGGATCGCGACCAGCGCCGAGCGGACGTGCCAGAGGAACAGGGCGCAGACCAATGCGACGACGATGAACTCCTCGACCAGCTTGCGGGTGAGGTTCTCGACCGCGCGATCGATCAGCTGCGAGCGGTCATAGACCGTGACCACCTCGACGCCCGGCGGCAGGCTTTTCCTGAGATCGGCGAGCTTGTCCTTGACCGCCGCGATGGTCTCACGGGCGTTCTTGCCTGACCGAAGAATAACGACGCCGCCGGCGACCTCGCCTTCGCCGTTCAGTTCGGCGATGCCGCGCCGCATCTCGGGGCCGACCTGGATCGTGGCGACATCGCCGAGCCGGACGGGCACGCCGCCCGCCGCAGTCTTGAGCGGGATTGCCCGGAAATCGTCGAGCGTTTTCAGATAGCCCGAGGCGCGGACCATATATTCGGCCTCGGCCATTTCCAGCACCGAGCCGCCGGCTTCCTGATTGGCTTGGCTGATCGCCTGCACTGCCTGGGCGTGGGTTACGCCGTAGGCCGCGAGCTTCACCGGATCGAGCAGCACCTGGTACTGCTTGACCATGCCGCCGATGCTGGCGACTTCGGCCACGCCGGTCACGGTCTTCAGCTCGTAGCGCAGGAACCAGTCCTGCAACCCGCGAAGCTGCGAGAGATCGTGCCGGCCGGTGCGGTCGACCAGCGCATATTCATAGACCCAGCCGACCCCGGTCGCGTCCGGCCCGAGCGCGCTGCGGGCGCTGGCCGGCAACCGACCCTGGACCTGGTTGAGATATTCGAGCACGCGGCTGCGCGCCCAGTAGAGATCGGTGCCGTCCTCGAAGATCACATAGACGAAGCTGTCGCCGAAGAAGCTATAGCCGCGCACCGTCTTGGCGCCGGGCACCGACAGCATGGTGGTGGTGAGCGGATAGGTGATCTGGTTCTCGACGATCTGCGGCGCCTGACCCGGATAGGAAGTGCGGATCACGACCTGCACGTCGGAAAGATCGGGCAGCGCGTCGATCGGGGTCGAGCGCACCGCCCACAGGCCCGCGCCGACCAGCGCGAGCATGCCGAGCACGACGAAGAAGCGGTTCCTCACCGACCAGCGGATGAGATGGGCGATCACTGGCCCGCCACCTTCGCCATATGCCGCAGCGTCGGTCCCGTCGGGGGCCGGTCGAACCCGAACCGGACCCGGTCACCCGCCTTGAAGCCGCGCGCGATGCCCGGATTGGCGAGCGCGAAGGTCATCGTCATCGCCGGCCAGTCGAGCGCGGGAACGGGCTCGTGGCTGAGCGTCACCGAATTGGCCGTGATCCGCTCGATCTTGCCCGTCGTCTCGTACAGCGTGGCTTTCGACGCCGGCGCGGCGATGGTCGCCGATGCCGCACCGCCGCCGATCGGCCGCGCCTCGATTCCCGACAGGCTCGCCTCGGAATCGATCAGGAACTGCCCCGAGACGACGACGTTCTCGCCGGGCGACAGGCCGGCAAGGATCTCGGTCTCGCCGCCTGCCTCGCGGCCGATGCGGACCTCGGCGGGATGATAGCGCCCGTCGCCTGCGGCCAGCATGACGAGCGTGCGCCTGCCCGTGCGGATCACCGCTTCGCTCGGCACCAGCAGCGCCGGCTTGGCATCGCCGCCAAGCGCGACGCTGGCGAACATGCCCGGCCGCAACCGGCCGTCCCGGTTGGGCAGCTCGATCCGCACGGTGAGCGTGCGGCTGTCGGCCTGCGTGGTCGGCAGGATCGCGATCACCCGGCCGGCGAAGCGCTCGCCGGGGAAGCCCGCCAGCGTGGTGCTGGCATTCTGGCCGACCCGGACATCGCCCGCGCGCGCTTCGGGCACCGCGGCATTGAGCCAGACGGTGCCGAGCCCGCTTACCTGGGCGAGCGTCTGGCCCATGGCGAGCGTCACGCCGGCACGGGCGTCGAGCGTCTGGATCGTGCCCGAGATCGGCGTCGTGATCGTCACCACGCCGTTCGGGCGTCCGCTCCGCTCGACGCTGGCGATGAGGCCGTCGGACATGCCCATCAGCCGCAGTCGCTGGCGCGCGGCCGCGGTGAGGTCGGGCTTGCCGAGCCGCCTGACGCTCAGATATTCGGTCTGCGCGCCGCCCCATTCGGGCAGGAGCAGGTCCGCGATCGGCGCGCCGGCGCGGACCACGTCCCCGGGCGCTCGCGCATAGACGCGGCTCACGAACCCGCCCGAACGCGCCTGGATGACGGCGACGTCGCGCTGGTTGAAGTCGATCGTGCCGGTGACCTCGAGGGCCGAGGCAAGGCTGCCCATCTTCGCCGCGACGACCCGCAATCCCAGGCTCTGCCGCGCGGCGGGATCGACGGCGACCGTGGGGGCCGCGCCGGCGCTTCCTCCGTCCGCGTATCGCGGCACGAGCTGCATATCCATGAAGGGCGACTTGCCGGGCTTGTCGAACTTCTGGTTGGGGAACATCGGATCGTACCAGTAAAGGACTTTGCCTGCCCCGGCGGGCGTGGTCGCCTCCGATTGCGGTGCCTGGCGATGGCCAGCCCAATAGCCTGTGCCGCCGGCCAGCAGCGCGACAGCCAGGATCGATGCGCCCCAGCGCAGCGCGGATTTATCGAGCGTCATGGCCGCTCCTCCCCATAGGTGATAGTGATGCGGACCGCGTCGCGCGCGACGTCGGCTTCGCGGTTGAGCGCCTCGACCTCGGCCTCCGCGAGCCCGAGCGTCGTGAGCAGCGCGGCGCCAAGGTCGAGCTTGCCGGCGCCATAGCTGTCGCGGTCGAGCTCGGCGCGGTGCCTGGCGAGTGGCACCAGCGTCTCGCGGGCATTGCGCAACCGGGAGAGATGCATGGCATGGTCTGCGAGATCGGCGTCGAGCTGCGCCACCAGCTCGCGGCGGATCGCCTCGCGGTCGAACCGACCCCCTTGCGCAAGGCTCTCGCTTGCAGCGATCCTGGGGTTCTGGCGCTTGCCGGCGAACAGCGGCAGGTCGATCGACACGCCGACCGAGGCCATGTCGCCGTACATGGGATCGCGCCGGCCATAGGTGACGCCGACCTTCCAGTCGGGGCGCTTGTCGGCGCGCGCGAGACGCACGTCCGCTTCGGCGACTGCGATCCGCGCGTCCTGCGCGCGCAGGGCGGGAAGCGCATCGATTTCGGCCCGCAGCCGGATCGGATCGACATCGAGCATCGGCGGGTCGCCCGTCGCCTGCGGGTCGGGGTCGCCGGTATAGCGCGCGAGCCGGGCCCGCGCCTGCGCCACCACCGCAGCCATCTCGGCGCGGCGATCGGCGATGGCGGCGCGGAGCTGGTCGGGCTCGAGCGCCTGGCTCGGGCGCGCGCTGCCCGACGCCAGGCGTGCGGTCACGGTCTTCTGCAGGTCGTCGAGGCTGGCATCGAGCAGGTCGAGCTGCCGGAGCCGGCGTTCTCCATAATAGAGATCGACCCAGGCGAGGGCGGTCTCGAGCCGCACGTTGCGGCCTTCGACCAGCTCGCCCGCCTCGGCGATACCGATATCGGCCGCGGCGCGCGCGGCGCGTGCATGGCGCTTGGCGAGATTGGGGAAGGTCTGGCTGAACCCGATCGTCGCCATAGTGAAATCGTCGCGCGTGAAGCTGCCGGCATTGGGGCCGCTCACCGGGAAGTTCTGCAGGCCCAGGTCGAGCGTCGGATCGGGCAGGCGATCGGCCGCGACCGCCGAAGAGCGGGCG
The DNA here is from genome assembly GCF_002708645.1 of Sphingobium sp. IP1. Classification (NCBI taxonomy): domain Bacteria; kingdom Pseudomonadati; phylum Pseudomonadota; class Alphaproteobacteria; order Sphingomonadales; family Sphingobiaceae; genus Sphingobium; species Sphingobium sp. IP1. Next base: position 54,107 of record NZ_NOIW01000025.1, on the reverse strand, counting down.
CCGGCTGTCGCCGCCGCGCGCGCCTTGAGGCTTGGCGCGTTGGCGGCAGCGAGCCTCACTGCCTGCTCGTAGGTGAGCGGGCCGGCCGACACCGGCACGGCCCAGGCGCTCGCAAGCGTCGCACCGATAGAGAGCAACAGGCGTCGCACAGCGCGCCTCGGCATCATGATCATGGATATCATCCCCTCATGACAGAGGCGGCGCGCCAAGATGTGACGCGCCGCTCCGGAGCGGGTTTAGCCCTTGTCCGACCTGACTGCGCCGCGCATGCAGTCGGCGGCGCTTGCCTGCATCATCGCGCAATCGCAGCTGGCCATGTCCCGGCTGTCGGGCACCCATATGCGGACACGCGCAGGGCCAGTCGCCCGCGGACCATATTGCGGCGCCGACCGCCATTCCCAATGGCCTTGCGGCGTGCGGCTCGCGTCGGTTGCAAGCGCAGGCGCGGCGAGACTGAGGGCCGCCACAAGGGCGGCCGGAAGCAGTTTGATCATCACGAAAACCTTTGACTGAAAAGAAGGAAACCGGGCGCGCACGCATCGATCGATGCGCGCAGCCCGTGCTCGTTCAATCAGGCAAGGCTGGTGGGAGGATCCGGCTCGGGCGCAACCGCCTTGCCGGTCAATATCGTGTCGGTCGTCCAGAAGCTGGGCGCGTCGTAGAGACGCGCAGGCGCAACGCCGCCTGCCAGGTCCGCTGCGACCAGCGGGATCACGCACCCCATCGCGGCGATGCAATCGAGCGTCAGGCCCTTGCAGGGCTTTTCGCTGGGCGCAGGCTGCTGCTTGGCCATCATCGCCATGCAGTCCGCATCCATGCCCTTGGCCAGCGGCGCGCCTGCCGCCTGCGGCACGCTGTGCGCGGCCGCCATCTGGGCTCCGAAGAGACCGGACAGCGCTCCGATGACGAGCAGGAGGGCGAGCAGGCGTTTCACGGGCCTCGATATCTAGCGGGTTTCGCGGGCGCAGCCAACCAAAGTCTCGCGCCGCGCGGATTTTGAAGTGCTGACGGCTGATTCCGTCAACTCCGCGTCAATAAAGATCCGGCCCGGGGAAGAAGATCGGCTGCGGCCTCTACGTATATCGAGGCTGGACCCGGGACCGTAGTCCCAAGCCTGAAGAGACGCTCTTCCCCTCGGCAAAGTCCGGGCGGTGGCTTACCATCCAAGGAGGTGAATATGGTCAGAAAAACTCTCATGGTCGCGCTTGCCGGCATTTCGATGCTTGCTGCCGTCCCCGCTATGGCCCAGGGCATCGGGCACAGCCTGTTCATGCGCGGCTCGATCGTCGACACGGGCAGCAACGGCACGGTCGTCTGCATCGGCAAGGCCGATGGCGCCGAGGTCGGCCAGAAGCTCGAGGTCTATCGCGTCGTGACCCATCCGGGTCCGTCCAAGGGCGTGGCGCCGACCTATCACCGCCAGCTCGTCGGCCATGTGACGATCGACCATATCTTTGACGATCACTTCGCGCACGTGTCCGTCGCCGACGGCACGCCTGCCAGGCACGACATCGTCGAGCTTCGCAAGAACTGACAAGCCGGTGGCCCGGCGGCACGGGCTGCCCTGCGACGCGTCGGGGCAGCGGGCCGCCGGCGACGAGGAGACCGTTCGGGGTCAAAGCGAAACCGCTTGACCCTGGACCATGGTCCAACCGGCATGATCGAGCGGATGACATGGGCAATTTCAAGATCGGCGAACTGGCCACCGCGGCAGGCGTGGGCCGCGATACGATCCGCTATTATGAGCGGATGGGCTTGCTGCGCGAGCCCGCGCGCACGGCAGCGGGCTACAGGCTCTACGACGCGACCGACCTCGAGCGCGTCAATTTCATCCGCTCGGCGCAGGAGCTTGGTTTCACACTCGAACAGGCCCGGCAGCTGCTGGCGCTCAGGGCGTCGGACACCGCGCATGCCCAGGCCGTGCTCGATATCACGCTTGCCAAGATCGCTGACGCCGAAGCCCGGCTCGAGCGCCTGTCGGATATCCGCGACATGCTGCGGATGCTCGCCGACGAATGCCCGGGCGAAGTGCCCGTCTCCGATTGCCCGATCCTCGCCTTCCTGACGGCGCGGCGGAAAGACCAGCAGCATAACAAGAAACATCAGGCAGCGCAGGACGAACGATCACCACGAGCGAAAGGGGTTTTGTCATGAAGAAAATACGTTTGATCGCCATCCTCACGCCGGCGCTGCTTCTGGGCGCCTGTGTGACCACGCGGCCGACCTCGGCGCAGGTGGAGAGTTGCCGGGCGATGGAGGGCAATATGGGGCTCCAGACGCCGCATGACCATCGCGAGATGAAGGGGCAGGGGCGCAACCCGATGAACCTCTCGCACGACCAGTGTCTCCGGATCCTGCGCAACGCGCAATGATCCGATCCGGGCGCCAGGGATGGCGCCCGGACACAGTTTTCAAGCCAAGGAGCAAGCCATGATCGACCATGCGAAAAAAGCCCTTCCGCTTGTCAGCGGAAGCCTGTTGCTGGCGCTCGCGCTTTCGGGCTGCGACCGCAAGACCGACCAGACGGTGCCGCCTGCGGCGAACAGCGTCGCCGCCACCCCTGTCCTGACCGACAGCGGCAACGCTGCAGACGCGGCGCCGATGGACGCGATGGGCAACCAGGCCGAGATGGAGCGGCATCACCGTCAGGCGATGGATCATGACGCGATGCGCGCCGGGGCCGGCAACCAGGCCGCGCCGGCACCCGATGCCGCGCCGAGCAACGCGGCGATGCCGATGAAGGATATGTAGGCTCGCACACGAAGGGGATGAGGATGTCCAGGCGGATCAGCCTTCGACGCTTGAGCCTCGGCTGCGCAATCGCTCTCAGCCTGTCCGTGAGCGCGGGCGCGCAGGAGGGCGAGGATCATGCCGCGCATCATGGCGCCGGCATGGGGGCGGCGGCCATGCCGGCCGGCGGGGGGATGTCCGCACCGGCAGAGCCGGGGTCCTCGGACATGGCGAAGATGATGAACCCCATGATGGATCGCATGATCAATGGGGAAGGGGAGAATGAGCACGGTCATGAATCGCGCCGGACCGGCTTCATCTCGCAACTGCTCGCCCTTCCCGCGCTCGACGAAGCGGCAAGGCAGCGGGTCGCCGCGCAGGCCGGGGATCGGGTAAGCACGGGTCTGGCGATGATCAACGCCGCCTCGGCCGACGGCGCGCGCGCAACCACGGTCTCGGCACGGCTCGATGCGGCGCGCCGCATGCGCGAGGGGACCGACCTGTTCCGGTCCGGCACCGCCGCGCAGGGCGCGATCGGCGGCTTGCAGCCACCCCGGGAGGTCGGGCTTGCCTGGTTGCGCGATCAACTCGATATCGACCAGGCCGCGCCCGGCCATGCCGATCACTGGTTCGGCATCTCGCCCTCGCACCTCCTTCTCATGCTGTTCCTGGGGCTGGTGAGCGCCACGCTGATCGCGCTGCAGATCTTCCGCCTGCGGCGGATCGCGGCGATCGCCGGCGGCGTCGCCCCCGGCAAGGCGCCGGCAAAGCCGGAACCGACGGCTGCTCCTCCCGCTATCAGGGTTGCGCCCGCGCCTGCACCCGTTGCCAACAGCGCCGGGCTCGCGCCGAGCAATGCGGCCGCGCCTGCCGGGGCTTCGCTGCGCAAGCCCAAAAGCTGGGCGGGGCAGCTGCGCGTGGTCCAGATCGTGCGCGAGACGCCGAGCGTGCTGACCTTCCGGCTCGCGGACCCGGCCGCCGACCGGCTGCCGTTCGACTTCCTGCCAGGCCAGTTCCTGCAGGTCGAGGTAGAGCCCGAAGCGGGCAAGACCGCGCGCCGTTCCTACACGATCGCCTCTTCGCCGACCCAGCGGGCCTATGTCGAGCTGACGGTCAAGCGCGAGGAACAGGGCGTGGTCTCGCGACACCTGCACGACAAGGTCGTCGCCGATGATCTGCTGAAGGTCAGCGGACCGTTCGGCGCCTTCACCTTCACGGGAACGGATGCGCAGAGCATCGTGCTGATCGCGGGCGGGGTCGGCATCACGCCAATGATGTCGGTGCTGCGCTATCTCACCGACACCGCGTGGAAGGGTGATATCTTCTTCTTCTACGGCGCACGGTCGACCGAGGAATTCGTGTTCCGCGACGAGCTCGAGCGGCTCGAGCGCCGCTTTGTCAACCTCCATGTCGTCGCCGCGATGCAGCGCGCCCCCGGCACCGTCTGGATGGGCCCCGAAGGACCGATCACCCGTGAGATGATCCTGGCCGCGGTGCCGGAGATCGCGAGCCGGCGAATCCATATGTGCGGCCCGCCGGCGATGATGGGTGCGATGCGCGGCATACTGGCGGAGCTCGGCGTCCCCGAAGCGCAGCTGCACACCGAGGCGTTCGGTCCGGCCTCGCTGCCGGCCGACCACGAGGATCTCGAGGTCAAGCCCGCGCCCCCGCCAGCGGATAAGCCGGCCCCGAGCGCCGAGGTGGCGCCGAGCACGGTGACCTTCTCCGTGTCGGGGGTGTCGGCGGCCTTGCCCGCGGACGAGACCGTGCTGGAGGCGGCCGAGGGCGCGGGCGTCGAGATCCCCTATGCATGCCGTGCGGGCACATGCGGCGCCTGCGTGGTCAAGCTGCTGCAGGGCGAAGTGACGATGGAGGTCGAATCCGGCCTTGCGCCCGCCGACAAGGCGCAAGGCTATGTGCTCGCGTGCCAGGCGAAGGGGACGGGCACGCCGCTCGTGGTCGAAGCCTGATGCGCGAACGCAGCGACATTGCCGTGGGCCTGCTGGTCGCGTTCCTGCTGCTGTTCCCGTTCGGCTATCTCGTGCATGTGTCGCCCCGCTTTCCGGGTAGCCTGGCCGGCGGGATCATCGGGATCGCAGCGCTCGTGCTGATGCTGCTGACGCTTCCTTATGTCGCGGCCAAACACATCGCCTGGGTCGACAAGGCGCTCTCCCGGGTCGTCAGCAAGCCAACCCTGCTCGCCATCCACATCTATGCCGGCGTGCTGGCGCCGATCCTGGGTCTGGTCCACGCCGCGCACAAGCTCGAAAGCCCGGTCGGCCTGCTTCTGACCGTCCTCCTGCTGATGACGGTCATCACCGGCTTCATCGGCCGCTACCTGCTTGCCCAGCTTGGTCGGGCGCTGCGCGGACGCAGGTCAGAACTGGCCTCGCTTCGCGCCGCCTTCCTCGAGGAGCCGGCGGCGCCGACGCAGGCCGATACCGCAGCCCCGCCGCTGTCGGGCTGGAAGCGCTATCTGTTCGTCGCCGGGGATGCGTCCGCGGGCCAGCGCCCCCAGGACAAGGCGGGGATCGCCGCAGCGCTGGCCGATACCGAATTCGCGATCCGTGCCGAAGAGGCAACCAACACCCTGTTCGCGCGGTGGCGGTTCCTGCACATCCTGCTGGGCTGTCTCATCTTCGCGCTGCTCGCGCTCCACGTCGGCGCGGCGATCTATTACGGGCTGCGCTGGCTATGAGCTGGCAGCGTCTTTCCTACGCCGTCTTCATCGCAGCCCTGCTGGTGATGGTCGCCGCGGTCGCGATCCGGATGCGATCGGACGCGCCGAGGGATGCCGGCCTGGTGGCGCAGCTCGTCTCGCCCGGCCCGCTCTCGAGCGCGCACCAGTCCTTTGCCGGCCAATGCACGGCCTGCCACACGCCGGGCAAGGGCGTCGAAACCCGGACCTGTCTCACCTGCCATGCGGGCACCGATTTCGGGACGAAGCAGTCGACGCAGTTCCACGCGAAAGCGACGCAGTGCACCTCCTGCCACGTCGAACATGAGGGAGAGCGCGGCATCATCCGCATGGATCACGCCGCGTTGCTCGACATGGCGAAGTGGCGGCAGCCTTTGGCGGGCATGTCGACAAACACTCGAAGCCTGACCCCCGAGACCGCGCTCAATTGCGCGAGCTGCCATGCGTTCCGCGATCCGCACCAGGGCCTGTTCGGCACCGACTGCGCGAGCTGCCACAAGACCGACAGCTGGAAGATCGCCAATTACCGCCATCCATCGGTCAATTCGACGCAGTGCGCCGAGTGCCACAAGGCGCCGCCGAGTCACTTCATGGAGCATTTCAGCATGGTCTCGCAGCGCGCAGCCGGATCGAAGGCGCGCGTCGACCAATGCTATGCCTGTCACGCCACCGACAGCTTCAACAATATCCGCAAGCGAGGCTGGTATGATCACCATTGAGGCCGACTGGCTGAGCGCCTTCTTCCGGCTCGCGGTGATCGGCCTGGAACTGGCGGGCACGCTGACCATCCTGGTCGGCGCGGGGCTCGCAACCTTTCTGTTTGCGCGGCGGGCGAGGGCGGGCGACCGAACCGAGGCCTATAGCGCGTTCCGCTCGGCGCTCGGCCGCAGCATCCTGCTCGGCCTGGAATTTCTGGTCGCCGGCGACATCGTCAAGTCGCTGGTGATCAACCCAACGCTCGACGATCTCATCGTTCTGGCCGGGCTGGTGCTGGTGCGGACCTTCCTGAGCATCTCGCTCGGGGTCGAGATCAACGGCCACTGGCCCTGGGAGGAAACCCGGATGGCGCGGGAGAAGGCGCGTGCGGCGTCGGATGGGTCGCCTGCGACGGCTGAGGCCGCCGGATGCGGCACAGCGCTCAAGGGATAGCAGATGGGAGGTGCATGATGATCGAGAGACGCGAATTGCTGATGGCCGGCGCCGGCCTTGCCGCCGCCGGAACGCTGGCTGTGCCGGCGGCGGCGCAGCAGCATCGAATGGAAGGGATGGCGATGTCGATGACGGACTGCATCGACGATTGCGTGGCTTCGCACCGCATGTGCCTGGAAACCGCCGCTTGGCTGACGAAGCAAGGCGGCGCGTCAGCTACGGCGTCGCTGATCGCCATGCTGAACGACTGTGCGGAACTGTGCCAGGCGACCGCCAACTCGATGCTGCGGGAATCTGCCCTGCACCGCATCGTCTGCCGCGCCTGCGCCGACGCTTGCGAGCGCTGCGCCGAGGAATGCGGACGCCATAGCGCGGACCAGCGGATCGCGCGTTGCTCGGCCACCTGCAAGAAATGCGCGGCGAGCTGCCGAACGATGGCGGACATGTCGAGCTGAGCGGCGCGCTTCGCACGTGCCCCACATAGTCACGTTCAGGCCAGAGCCCCCGGTCACAGCTTGTGTGTCCGACAACTACGCCAGGACAGCGATCATGGCACGTGGCACAAAGTCCGAGTATCCGGCAACGGCGGAAATCATCGCACCCGCCATCGCCGGAGCCTTCCGTGCCGCCACCCGATAGTCGGGTAATGCCGAGCACCATCTTTACGATTGCGTGAACGCTCCACGGTCGATCTGTATTGGAGAAGTCAGTGTCAACCGCCGAATTTGTCAACCGGCTACCCGAATTGCTCCGCCCCAATCCAGCAAGGGTAGTGATCAGACCCTATATGCCGTCGACGGAAACCTATAAATATGCGGTACCGGATCAGCCACGTGCGCAGCGCATCGCCGACCGCGTCCTGGCGCTCGACCCAGCATCGCTCCACGATGAGTTGCAACGCATTCTTGATGATTTCTCGGGAAGGCATCGTGAGGTTCCGTCCCTGTTTTTGCGGCGGTTCCACGAGGTTGATGGCATCATCGTCTGTGATTGCGAGGTCACCCATGAACAGGCGCTCTTGATCGGTGCCCATTTTTGCAACGAATATTCCTATGAGGCAGCAGCGCTTTTCAATCCGAGCATCGTCCTGCATCCTGATCAGTCTGCTGTACCTGAAAACTCTCTCCGATTCATTCTTTCCCTGCGAGGCGTGGGCGAGGGGCATATCTCCTCCGTCACCTTTCGCACCGGGTTTTGCGCCGCGGACGGAACCATAGCAATCAATCCTCCGAGCCCCATGCCGCTCGTGCTGGAGACTGAAAACATCTCCGGCGAGGACGGGCCGGACGCGGGCATTCGGATCAAGTGCGATGGCAGCCACGATCTCTCGGAGATCGTGATCTTTCCGACAACCCCCAGCCAGCGTGGTGGCATCGAAGACCTTCGCTTGGTCCGCTTCCTGGACGACGATGGCCGAGCCACCTATTTCGGTACATATACGGCATTTAGCGGCCAGTCCGTCCGGCAGGAGTTGTTGTCCACGCCGGACTTCCGGACATTCGAACTCAGACCGCTGCGTGGGGATGCCACCGGTAGCAAGGGCATGGCGCTTTTCCCCCGACGCATTGCCGGGCACTTTGCCATGCTTGGGCGCGAGGATAACGAAAATATCTGGTTCCTGACGTCCGCGGACATTCACGACTGGAGTGGCGGAGCGAAAGCCATCGAACCTCGCTGGCCTTGGGAGTTTGTCCAGATCGGTAATTGCGGATCGCCGATCGAGATCGACGAAGGCTGGCTGGTCGTAACTCATGGAGTCGGCGCCGTTCGGAACTATTGCATCGGGGCGTGCCTGCTGGACCGTGACGATCCCTCGAAGCTGCTGGCGCGGACGAAGCTACCGCTTTTGCGGTCGGACATGGATGAGCGCGAAGGTTATGTGCCAAACGTAGCCTACAGCTGCGGCGCGATGGTACATAATCGGGTGCTGGTACTGCCTTATGCCATTGCTGACAGCTTCACCACTTTTGCCACTATTCCTCTCGAGCGTCTGCTGGCCGCCATGGATTAGTCACTGTTGCCGACCTGTCCTGCTCTCGAGTCCGAACCATAGTTACACATCGGCACAACAACGATGCCAGTGCGATAATTTATGGCCATCTCAGAGACGGACTTCGCACATTACGTATACAGCAAGGCGGAAGGTGACACCATTTCACGGGCAAGCTCCGGAAGGGGCGACAATCGACCGGGCATATGCTCGATCGAACGGGAAACCCAGACTTGAAGGAATGGATACTTGCGCAAGAAGACGGCAATGATCGCTTCGCTCGCAGCTCTCGGCTTCCTCGCCGTCAGTGCCGGACCGGTGCTGGCGGACGGGATGCCGCCGGGCATGCCCGATCTTGAGGAGACCCTCAAGGCCAGGCCGGCGCCTGCCCAGCCCGATCCTGCCCACATGCAGGGCATGGCTCACGGTAAGGAGCAGATGCACGGCCAGATGATGCAGGGCCATCGAATGGCGATGCGGGATTCGCAGGACCAGGACGGCGCCTCCGGCATGTCACACAGGTCGGACGGTGGTTGCTGACCCTGCCATCATTCCATCAGACGACAAGGTTGACGGACAAGATCATGGCCGCTTTCAACCGAAGCCTTGGTCCGCCGTTCCCACGGCGGGCCAATCGCTTTTCTGGCCGGTCTCAGGACGAGAAAACCAGGCCGGGTCACATTTTTGATCGATCCCGGATCATCATTTTACGCGCCTGCTCCAGCAGGCACACGGCCGATCGGATTTCGATTCGTAACTTACGTATACAGACAGCGTCTCGCTAGCAGCATTGAAGCTTCGGAATTGCCGGGATCGGAACGTCGATCGGGCAACAGGAAGAACACTCGGAGACCCTCAATGCGACAGACGACATTTCTCGCGGCGCCCGTCAGCCTCTTCGCGACGCTAACCTTCGCCGCCGGCACCGCTCTCGCCCAGTCGACGCCCGCGCCCGCGCAGGCTGCGCCGGCCCATGCCCACCAGCAGGGCATGGATCATGGCGGGCAGCAGATGCACGATCAGATGATGAAGGATCATCAGGCCGGCGCGCAGAAGCAGCAGGGGCAACCGGCCCAGCAGGATCAACAGGGCATGTCGGGGATGGCCGGCATGTCCGGCGGCTCGCCTGCATCGAACGGCTCGGGCATGGCCGGTAAGGCGAAGAGTGGCTGCTGCAAGATGCCGATGAAGAAGGCCAAGCCGGCGGCGAAGAAGAAGACCGCCAAGCCCATGGCCGACAAGCCGATGAGCGACATGTGAGGTTTCCAGCCCCGAGAACAGACCCCAGGGGCTGAGGGCCCGCCGTTCCCCCGCGGCGGGCCAGTTCTTTGACGATGCCCAGCGTCGCCCCGTGCTCCCAGCTTTCAAAACCGGGTCCGAGCGTCTGACTTGACAGAGGAAACAGCGATGCGAAAACATCTTGGCGTCGGTGCTGCTGTTGGCTTTCTGCTCTTTGGCAGCACGCCGCTCCTCGCACAGGGTATCGGCCATAGCTTGTTCATGCGCGGCAAGATCGTCCGTATGGATGCGGGCGGCACAGTGGCCTGCCTGGGTAAGGCCGATGGCGCGCACATCGGGCAGATACTCGAAGTCTATCACGCAACGCCGCGCCACCGCCGTCTTGTCGGTCATGTCGAAGTCGACCAGATTTTCGACGACCATTATGCTCATTTCCGCGTGAGGGACGGGACGCTTCAGAAAGGCGATTGGGTGAGCCTAAAGCGCGTCCGGGCGTAACGCCAGAATTGGAATGCCAAGCGCCGCCCTCGCCAAAAGAAGACTCGGCCGAGTAACGCCTGTCTCGGCATAATTCCGATCAGGCGTGCGCGAATACGTTCAGGAGTCGATGAATAGTCATCGGCTCTGTTGGCGTGTCTGACCCTCAAGCCCGCGACCCCGATACCAGACTACCTTCTGCGGAACTTACTTATAGGCCACCCGGGCAAAGAGATTACTCCGTCAGGCCATCGATAGAGATGGAGTCAGGTTATGTTCGAGAAGGCGATCGGGACCATTAACGCGGCGGCCTCCTTCCGACACCGCTATGATAATTTCATCGGAGGCCGCTGGAGCGCTCCTGCGGGCGGCGAGTATTTCGCCGACACGAGCCCGATCAATGGCGCCCAGATCGCAGAGTTCGCGCTGTCGACGCCGGAAGATGTCGAGCGCGCGCTCGATGCGGCGCACGCCGCCAAGGATCAATGGGCAAGGATCGCGCCCGCCGAACGCGCCAGGATTCTCAATCGCGTCGCCGACCGGCTCGAAGACAATCTGGAGTTGCTGGCACTTGCCGAGACGATCGACAATGGCAAGCCGATCCGCGAGACGCGCGCTGCCGACGTGCCGCTCGCGATCGACCATTTCCGCTACTTCGCCGGCTGCATCCGGGCGGAGGAAGGCGGCATCTCGACGATCGATGCGGACACCATCGCCTATCATTTCCGCGAGCCGCTCGGCGTCGTCGGCCAGATCATCCCGTGGAACTTCCCGCTGCTGATGGCGGCGTGGAAGATCGCCCCGGCGCTGGCGGCGGGCAACTGCACCGTCATCAAACCCGCATCCCAGACGCCGCTCACCTTGCTGATGTTCGCCGAGCTCACCGCCGACATCCTGCCGCCCGGCGTGCTCAATGTCGTTACCGGCCCGGGACGGACCGTTGGCCAGGCGATCGCCGCCAATCCGCGCATCGCCAAGGTCTCGTTCACCGGCGAGACCGTCACCGGCAAGCAGATCATGCACGCCGCGGCGGACCATCTGATCCCCCAGACGATGGAGCTTGGCGGCAAGTCGCCCAACATCTTCATGGCGGACGTGCTCGACGAGGACGATGCCTTCTTCGACAAGGCGCTCGAAGGCTTTACTTTGTTCGCCTTCAACAAGGGCGAGGTCTGTACCTGCCCGTCGCGCGCCCTGATCCATGAGTCGATCTTCGACCGCTTCATCGAGCGCGCCGTGGCGCGCGTCGCCGCGATCCGCCAGGGCGATCCGCTCGACCCGTCGGTCCAGGTCGGCGCGCAGGCGTCGGAGGACCAGCTCCACAAGATCCTGGGCTATATCGATATCGGCAAGGCCGAGGGCGCGCAGTGTCTGGTCGGTGGCGCCAGGGCGCTGCCGGGCGGTGCGCTCGACCAGGGCTATTTCGTGCAGCCGACCGTGTTCGTGGGTCAGAACCACATGCGCATCTTCCAGGAGGAGATCTTCGGTCCCGTCCTGTCGGTCACCACGTTCAAGACGGTCGAGGAGGCGATCGCACTTGCCAATGACACCGCCTACGGTCTTGGCGCGGGCGTCTGGACCCGGAGCGGCAACACCGCCTACCGGCTCGGCCGCGCGATCGAGGCCGGGCGGGTCTGGACCAACTGCTATCATCAGTACCCCGCCCATGCCGCCTTCGGCGGATACAAGGCATCGGGCTTCGGGCGTGAAAACCACCGGATGATGCTCGATCATTATCAGCAGACCAAGAATCTGCTCGTCTCCTATGACGAGCACGCGCTCGGCCTATTCTGACCCCCCGCTTAAAAGGAGAAACGGACATGGCGAAAACCATGAAGGCGGCGGTCGTCCGCGAATTTGGCAAGCCCCTGGTCATCGAGGACGCGCCGATCCCGACGGTCGGCCCCGGGCAGGTCCTGGTCAAGATTGCGGCAACCGGCGTGTGCCATACCGACCTGCACGCGGCAGAAGGGGACTGGCCGGTCAAGCCCAACCCGCCCTTCATTCCTGGCCATGAGGGCGTCGGGCATGTCGCCGCCGTTGGTGCCGGCGTCACCCATGTGAAGGAAGGCGACCGGGTCGGTGTGCCCTGGCTCTACACCGCCTGCGGGCACTGCGTGCATTGCCTGGGTGGCTGGGAGACGCTTTGCCACGAACAGCAGAACACCGGCTATTCGGTCAATGGCAGCTTTGCCGAATATGTCCTCGCCGATCCCAACTATGTTGGTCACCTTCCCGACAATGTCGACTTCCTCGACATTGCGCCGATCCTCTGCGCGGGCGTCACCGTCTACAAGGGATTGAAGGCCACCGAGGCCCGACCCGGCGAGTGGGTGGTCGTCTCCGGCATTGGCGGGCTCGGCCACATGGCGGTGCAATATGCCCGAGCCATGGGTCTCAATGTGGCCGCGGTCGACATCGACGATAGCAAGCTCGACCTCGCTACACGCCTTGGCGCCACACTGACGGTCAACGCGCGCAACGAGGACCCTTCGGCAGCGCTCAAGAAAGCCATTGGCGGCGCGCACGGGGCGCTGGTGACCGCCGTTTCGCCCAAGGCGTTCCAGCAGGCGCTCGGCATGGTCCGGCGCGGCGGCACGGTCGCGCTCAACGGCCTGCCGCCGGGCGACTTCCCGTTGTCGATCTTCGACACCGTGCTGAACGGCATTACCGTGCGCGGCTCGATCGTCGGCACGCGGCTCGATCTGCTCGAGGCACTGGCGTTCGCCGGCGAGGGCAAGGTCAAGGCCACGGTCCATGCAGACAAGCTGGAGAACATCAACGACGTCTTCTCCCGCATGCATCATGGCGACATCGAGGGCCGGATCGTCCTCGACCTCGCCTGAAGCCGACTTCGCGAAAGTACAGTTCATGTCTCCCTTACATATCCGGCCGATCGCGCGGCGCCGTTTCGTCCAGGGGCTGGCGATCGGCGGCGCGGTCGCCGGTTTCGCCCCGGCGCTTCTCGCGCGATCCGCACCAACCTTGCCCGCTGAGCTGAGCGGGACCGAGTTCGACCTCGAGATCGCCGAGCTGCCGGTCAACTTCACCGGCAAACGCCGTATCGCGACCGCCGTGAACGGCAGCGTGCCCGCGCCGGTCCTGCGCCTGCGCGAAGGCGACACGGTCACGCTGCGCGTACGCAACGGCCTCAAGGAGATGTCGAGCATCCATTGGCACGGCATCATCGTGCCGGCGGAGATGGACGGCGTGCCCGGCATCAGCTTTGCCGGCATCGCGCCGGGCGAGACCTTCACCTATCGCTTCGAGGTCCGCCAGAGCGGAACCTACTGGTATCACGCTCACACGCTCGCCGAGCAGACGGGACTCTATGGAGCGATCATCGTGGAGCCAAAACAGGTGCCGACGGCGCGGGCGCCCGATCGCGACTATTGCATCGTGCTCAGCGACTGGTCGGACGAGCCGCCGCTGCAGATCTTCCTCAATCTCAAGAAGCAGAGCAGCTACTATAATTTTGCGCAGCCGACCGCCGGCGATTTCCTCAAGGATGTCGGCACCATGGGCTTGGGCAAGGCGCTCGAGCGGCGGCGGATGTGGAACAGCTCGCGGATGAACCCGACCGACTACAGCGATGTCTCTGCCGCGACCTACACCTATCTGATGAACGGCGCGCCGCCCGCCGGCAACTGGACCGGTATCGCCGCGCCCGGCGAGCGCGTGCGCCTGCGCTTCGTCGGCGCGGGGACGGCGACGTTCTTCGACGTGCGGATCCCCGGGGTCGAGCTGACGGTCGTATCGACCGACGGGCAGCCGGTCGAGCCGGTCACGGTCGAGGAATTCCGGATCGGCCCGGGCGAGACCTACGACGTCGAGTTCACCATGCCCGAGGGCGGCGCCCGCACCATCTTCGCGCAGGCGATCGATCGGAGCGGCTATGCGCGTGGCACGATCGCACCGGCCCCGGGCATGGCGGCAGCCGTGCCGCCGCTCGATGCCCGGACCTGGCTCGAGCCGGTCGACATGATGGGCGCGATGGCGACGATGGGCGCAATGGGAGGCGACGCGCATGCCGGGCACGGCATGACCGAGATGCCGGCCAGGGCACGGCACGCCCGCACCGAATATGGCGCCAATACCGACATGCGCGTCGACTATCCGCGCACCAATCTCGACGATCCCGGCGCCGGGCTGCGCGGGCGCGGCTGGCGCGTGCTGACGCTGGCCGATCTGCGCACGCCGGGCGGCGATCCCGACCCGCGCGAGCCCGAGCGCGACATCGAGCTGCATCTGACGGGCAATATGGAACGGTTCATCTGGTCGCTCGACGGCATCAAGCTCAACGATTCCAGGCCGCTTCATTTCAAGCCAAACGAGCGGCTGCGCGTCACCTTCGTCAACGACACGATGATGGCGCATCCGATGCATCTGCACGGCATGTGGAGCGATGTCGAAGGCCCGGACGGCGCCTTCCAGGTCCGCAAGCATACGGTCGTGGTCCAGCCCGCCCAGCGGGTGAGCTTCCGCGTCACCGCCGACGCCATGGGCCGATGGGCCTTCCACTGCCATCTGCTCTATCACATGGCGGCCGGCATGTTCCGGGAGGTGGTGGTCGCATGATCCGGATTTTCCCCTCGCGCGGCATCGCTCTTGGCGCTGCCCTCTTCCTGGCGCCGGCGATCACGGCTCCCGCCCTCGCGCAGGAGGCCTCGCCCCCGTCGCCCGCCGCCACCCCTGCCCAAACGGCCACTCCCGCTCCGCACACTCCTTCCGCGCAAGGCTCTCAGGACCATGCGGGCATGGACATGCCGGGCATGGATATGACCGACACGAAGGCGTCCGGTAACGGCGCCACGATGGACATGGGCTCGATGCAGGGCGGCCAGGCCCCGCCGGACGCGCGCAACTCGGACGATTATGCCGACGGCTACCGCAACTCGACGCTGCCGGGCTATGAGATGGCCGACAAGCTCTCAATCCCCAAAATACTTGTCGATGAGCTTGAGTTCACCAGCGGCAACGAGGGTCAGGGCGTGGGCTGGACCGTGCTCGTCACCAAGGGTCAGGACAATGACAAGCTCTGGCTGCGCAGCCAGGGGCTCAAGAACTCCCGCGACCAACGTCTCGATCCGGAGAGCAGCGTCGAGGCGCTGTGGTGGCACAGCAAGAACCCGTTCTGGGGCACGCTGCTCGGGGTCAGGCAGGATCTCGGCAAGGGAGCGACCACCTGGCTGGCCGCCGGCGTCGAGGGACTGGCGCCCTATTGGTTCGACGTCCAGCTCACCGGCTATGTAGGAACCGATGGGCGTCTCGCGGCGCGCGCCAAGGCGTCCTATGAGGTCTTGTTCACCAATCGGTTGATCCTTACGCCGCAGGTGGAGACCAATATCTATTCGAAGCGGTCGAGCGATCGGCAGCTCGGCAGCGGCTTCAGCAATGTCGAGCTGAGCGGACGGTTGCGCTACGAGGTGTCGCGCAAGTTCGCGCCCTATATCGGCTTCGTCTGGGAGCGCGCATTTGACGGCACGGCCGATTTCCGTCGCCTGCGCGGGGAAGGGCCTTCCGAACACAGGCTGGTGATCGGCTTGCGCGCCTGGTGGTGATCCGCGGATGGCCACTCGAGGGGTCGACCGCGAACGCGCCGCGTGACAAGGCTGGATCGCAAGCCAACGGTCGCTGGCCGGCCTCCTTTTTCGTCTTGTTGCTCGCGGCGGCTGCGGCGTCGGCGGGACAGACGGCCATTCTCGCCTTCCTTCCGGCACTGGTCGACCCGGCTCGTGGCGCGCTATCGTCAAGCGCTCATGATTTTCATGTCGCGAGCCTGACCGCGGTCCATCCCCTGGCAGCCTTGCTGGCGGCGCCGCTCTGGGGCTGGATCGCGGACCGGGTCGACTATCGGGCGATGTTGCGCGCAGCGCTGGTCATCCTCGCCCTGGTGACCGCGCCGATCGGCCTCGTCGGGCTGCCTGAGCTTTATGCATTGCGCCTGGTGGCGGGGATGGCGTCGGCCGCCATCATACCGTTGGGCTTGCTCTGCGCGAGCTTTGCCGCAAACGAGCGCGCGGACCAGGCGCGGCGCTTCACCTGGCTGACCGCCTTCTTGTTTCTGGGCGATCTCGCCGGTCCGCTGGTGGCGGAGGTCTCGGCCGCGATCCTGCCCCGCGCTCCCCTCATGATCCTCGCTTTCGGCATCGGTGCCGTCGGGGCGGCGCTTTGCGCCGTGCGTCTGCCGCGCTGGTGTGCACCTTGCATCGATGGCGGAGACCTGCCCGCGCCGACGCTCGGCGCGACGCTGATCCTGCTTTTCGTCACGATCGTCGCGGGCGGCGGGCTGGCGGCGATGCATGTCAATCTCCTGGTGACGCGGAGCGTCATTTCGCTGAGCCGCGAAGAGATCGCCTGGATGCTCAGTCTCTGCGGATTGGGCATGCTGGCAGCACAGATCTTCCATGCGAGGCTCGATTGGCTGGTGACCATGCCGAGGCGGCTTGCGGGGCTGACGCTCGGCCTGCTGGCTGCGGCGCTCTTCCTGTTCCCTGTCGCCGCGAGCATGGCCGAACTCAGTGGGATCATCGTTGCTGCCGGCTGGAGCTCGGCAACCCTTCGATTGGTCACCAGCTTCTGGATCAGCGGTGCGGCAGCCCCTTCGGGTCTGAAGCTCGGTCTCCAGCATTCCGCCGCCAGCATCGGGCAGGCGCTCGCGCCGCTGGCGATCGCCGTCGTCGCTCCCGGGGCGCAGCACTTAGTCTTGTGGGGGATTGGTGGTCTGTCGCTGGCGCTGCTTGTGTCCTTGCCGCTCGCCTGGAGGCCGCGCGCCATCGTGAAATCTTCAGCGTGATGAGGGGTAGGGGGCATCAATGCGTATAGATCATTAGGAACCCTATCGCATGCTTCCGGGAGCCGTTCATGAAGACCCGTCTTTCTGCCGCCTTGCTGTTCCTCGCCCTGCCCGGCGCAGCGCTTGCGGCGAATGATGTCGTCGTCCACCGGGACCCGGGTTGTGGATGCTGTGAGAAGTGGGCCCAGGCGCTTCGCGCGAAGCTGGGCCGCACGGTCGTCATGCGCGACGATGCGTCGCGCGGGGCGCTTCAGCGGAGGGCCGGCATGCCGGGCACGCTGGCATCCTGCCACAGCGCGATGGTTGATGGCTATCTGATCGAGGGCCATGTCCCGGTCGCCGATATCAAGCGCCTGCTGGCAACCCGTCCCGTAGGCGTCAGAGGCATTGCGGTGGCGGGGATGCCGATCGGCTCGGAGGGCATGGAAGTGGCAGGCGCCGCCCGCCAACCCTATGCGGTGGTGTCGTTCGGCAGTTCGGGCCAGAAGGTCTTCGCGCGGCATTGATCACGCACGCCTCGGCTCTCGCTGGTGATTTCCTGTTTGAATGACTGGGACTTGCTCGCCCCCACCTGTATAGTCATTTGATGCATGCTCCCGCTCGCCCCCATAGCCGCGCATCCGCTCCCCGGACGAAAGCTGCTTCTGTGGGCGAACCCGCGGTCGACGCTGCCGGTGCGGAGAAGCAACCTCGCTATGTGGCGATCAAAGACAGCATTTTCGAGGACATCCGGGAAGGTCGCCTGAAGCCCGGCGACCAGACGCCGTCAGAGGCCGAGCTCGTCGAGACGTTCAAAGTCTCGCGCATGACCGCAAACCGGGCGTTGCGGGAACTGCAATCGGCCGGTGTCGTGGTACGGCGGGCGGGGCGGGGCAGCTTTGTCGCCGAGCCCCGGCCGATCGGGCAGCTGATCGAGATCCGCAACATCGCGGAGGAGGTGCGCGGCAGGGGCCACGCCTATCGCGCGCGCGTCATTTATAATATCGAGATACGGGCTGATGCGGAAAGGGCAGCTCTGCTGGAAGTCGGCTTGGGCACGCGCCTCTTCCATTCGCTTATCGTCCATCACGAGACCGAATTCCCAATTCAGGTCGAGGAGCGCTTTGTGCTGGCATCTGCTGCGCCACGCTACGGAGAGAGGGATTTCAGCGCCTCGACGCCGAATGAATATCTGACACGTGTTGCCCCGCTCGAGCGAGTAGAGCACCGGGTGTGCGCGGCGATGCCGGATACAGCCATGCGAACAATGCTGGGCCTCGCTGAAGGAGAACCAGTGCTAATGATGACGCGCAGAACCTGGAGTCGCGGACGTCTCGTATCGCACGCTTGGCTCACGCACCCGGGCAATCGGTTCGAGCTATCGGCGGCTTTTTCTGTTGGGACCTAGCGATCAGCCCGCGCCCAACTTGACGGCCGATTTGCGCCTGCGCCGCAACCATCGCACGTCGGCGCGACTGAAGCTCTTAAACAGCAGGTAGAAGCCCGTCCCCGACAGCCACAAAGTACCGAACGCAACGAAGACGATCAGCGGGTGATTGAAGCTGGTGCGGTTCACATAGTCCATATTGTGGAGCATCCAGAAGAAATCCCAGGTGCGCCATGTGTCGCCGCGCATGACCAGGAATCGGCCGGTGTCGGCGGAGATGTAGGCGCTGCTGTTCTCTGCGTCCGCGAAATCCAGTCGCCACATGGTGCCTTCGTGCTCGCGCGCTTCCACATTCGGTTCGGCGAGCAACGTTGCCTTGCGGATCGGTGCTTCATTCACCATCGTCGCGACGTCGCGCGCGACCTGCTCGTCGACCCGAACCGGGGCGCCGCTCGTCGCGTCGATTAGCCGCGTGCCCGTGGTGGATCGAAGCTCGTAGACGGGGCGTGTGGCAAGGGACCGCAAGGCGATGCCGAGCACGGGACCATCAAGAGCGAGCTTTGCCGGCGCAATATAGTCACCGGCAGGTAGGGCGTGCTGATGGCTGGCCTGCGCACTGTGTCCGCCGACCTTCTCCTGATCGAGCAAGGCCATCATCGAGCCGCTCAGAGCCCAAAGGAGAAACTGCACGCCCAGGATCAGGCCGACCCATTTATGGATGCGCCGAAAAAAGAGCGGGGTGAACCGGATTTTCTTCATGCCTTCTTCTTCCTGCGCCGCGGGAACGACCAAAGCAGCAGCCAAGCCCCGGCCAGCGCCATGGCAAGGGCACTCCAGGTCGCCACGCGCAGCAGCGGATTGTTGACGTCGGAGCGATCGTCATAGTCCATGATGTGCAGCATCCACGCGAAATCGAACACGCGCCACAGCGCATGGCGGCGCGAGATCAGCTCACCGGTCTGCGGAGAGAGATACAGGGTTGGCCGGTTCCAGGCATCGAATTCGACCTGCCAATAGGGAGGCTTGCGCGCCTGCATTTCCAGTGGCGCCGTCGTCAGCAGCCGGGCTGCGACGATGTCCCCGGTGCCGCTGTAGATGCGCCGAGCGGCGGCGCGGATTTGTGCCTCGCTCAAATCGGGGATGGGCTGTCCCGAACCTGCATCGAAGAGTCTTGGACCACCCGGGGTTTGCGCGCGCCAGACGGGCTGATCCATGAACCGTTGCAGGCGGATCTCGGACGCGTCGGGAGCCGATTGAACAATCCGCGCCGGCGGGACGAAGCTCGCAAGGTCGATGGGGGCGACGACCGGTGGGCGGACCAGATCGTCGCCATGGATGATGTCGATATGGACGGCCACCATATAGAAGCCGGTCAGCGTCCAGAGCAGAACCTGGACGCCGACGATCAGGGCCAGCCACTTGTGCGTCCGGCGGATGACCAAAGGCCAGCGAATTGCCATGTGCTGCCCTTCAGAACGCGGTTCGGAAGCCGGCGTAGAAGCGCCGTCCGAGTAGATCATAGGTCATCGTGTCGGTGTTGGCATCGGTGAAGCTCTGGATATAGGGCGCCTTGCGGTCGAACAGATTATCGGCCCCGATCTGGAAACGTGTCTTCTCGTCGATCGCGAAGGCAAGCTGAAGATTGTGGTAGAAGACGTTCGGCGTGCGGTAGCCGATGTCGCCGGCCGATGCGTTGAAGTCGGTCGCCTTGCCGATCCATTGTGTCGACCAGGTCGCGCTGATGCCGTCCTTTTCCGCCGTCAGCACGCCATAACCACGCCATTTCGGATAGCCGCCATTGCCGCCCCCGATAAACCCGTCGAAATAGATCGGCGCGCCGCCGGGGAAGGGGTTTACGACATATTTGTTGAGATAGGTCATGTTGAGATCCAAGGAGATCTTCACCTCGCCCACCGCACCACTGTACACCAGACCCAGATCGAGACCATTCATCTCCTCGCGGCCGGTGTTGATGGGCTGGGCGGAGAGGTAAGTGACCTCGCCGGTCAGCGCGCTGCGCGTAAAGTCGCTGCAGAACGGGTGCGACAGGTTCTGGCTCGCATAGCAGACTGCGAGCTTGGTCGAGCCGGGAATGGCCCGGATCGCGTCCTTGATCTTGATGTCGAACCAGTCTGCCGTCAGCGACAACCCTGGGATGATGCCGCGCGGCGATATCACCGTACCAACGGTCCAGGTCGTGGAGCTTTCGGGCCGAAGGCTCTGGTTACCGCCCACTGTGGTGAGGATCGTGGTGCCGAGCTGCGTATAGTTGGCCGGCACACCGGACGCCTGACAATTGGCGATCAAGGTCACGTTGCCGCTGGAGGTGTAGCGCGAGCAGGGATCGGTCGTGGTCAGATTGCCTTCCGAGACGCCGCCGAAAAGCTCCGGCACGTTGGGAATGCGAAAGCCCGTCCCATAAGTGCCGCGCAGACGGATGCTGTCATTGACTACCCAGTCGGCACTGAGCTTGTAATTCCAGTCGCTCCCGAAGAGATTATAGTTTGAGTAGCGGACTGCGCCATCGAGCGTGAGCGCCTTGGCGAAAGCTGTGTTGGCAAGCACCGGCACCGATAGCTCGAGATAGGCTTCCTTGGCGGTGCTCGAGCCCGAAATAGGATCCTGCTGATTGACGTTCGCCACGCCGAGCACCGTCAACGGGTCGGGATCGCGCCAGCCTTTTTCGCGCCGATAGACCACGCCGGTGGCGAAGGACACCGCGCCGGCTGGAAGGGAGAAGAGATCGCCGTTGAGGTCAGCCGTGACCGTGCCGAGTTCGTTGCCTCCGCGATCGCGCGAGGTGAACAGAATATAATCCAGAACCTGAGGTGTCAGGTCTCCGAACCCAAGATAGTCGCCGCAGGGGATGGCCGCGCCCGCCGTGCTGGAGCATTTGCTCCTGTCGAGCGTGTTCGCGACGCGCTCGAGATTGGCGATGTTGGTCGAGCCGTCGACGGCCGTGTTACGCCCGAAGCTGCCCGCGACTTCCCAGGCCCAGTCGTTCGCCAGCTTGCCGCGCAGCCCGAAGGTGCCTTGCCAGGTATCGGTCTCCTGGAAGAAGTGGCGCGCGCCGGGTTCGGCGAGGCGGCGCTGGGCCAGGACCAGGTTCTGGCCGGTCGGATTGGTCGGATTGCTGGCTGGTATCGAGAGATTGCGCAGCGTGCCGGGTGTCGCGATCTGATTCGACTTGCGGAACGTATAGAGGAACTCGCCGAACGCCTGGATACCGTCGGTCAGCGCATAGTCCGCGAAGAAGGCCGTGCTGACGCGCTCGACTGGGCTGACCGCATTGAGAAACGGGTTCGAGTTGAAGTTGTGCTTGGCGGGACTGTAAGGCTCGTAGAAGTTCCCGTTCCCTCCGGGTACCTGGTTGAAGTTGATCTGTTGGCCGTTGGGCAGCACCGCGCGTCCGCCGATCGTCGAGGCGCTGTTGACGCAGCTCAGCGAGCCCGGCGTCGTTTCAGCGAGCGAGCAGGGCGCACGCGAGGCCATGTTGACGGCGCTGGTCTTCTGGTAGGTGACTGCTGCCATGAACCCGCCACGATCGTTGCGAATGCCCCAAAGTAGGTCCGCGGTGAGATCGGAGCCGTCGCCGCGCTCGGTAATGCCTTGTCGGACGCTGAGACCCAGGCCTTCATAATCGGTGCGCGTGACAAGGTTGACCACGCCGGCCATGGCATCGGCCCCGTAGATAGCGGACGCGCCATCCTTGAGGACATCGGTGCGTGCCAGCGCCACGACCGGGATCATGTTGAGATCGGGTGAGGAATTGGCGCCGGTGCCGCCCGCGACGAGGCGTCGGCCGTTGAGGAGCACGAGTGTGCGCTTGATGCCGAGGCCGCGCAGATTGACCTGAGCAGTGCCATAACCGTTGTTGGTCCAGTAGGCCGATGTCTGGTTGCCCGCGAAGCCGGCATTGGCCGGCAAACGCTGCAAGGCGGTTTCGATATTGACGATGCCGGTATTTTGGATCTGCTCGGCGGTGACCACGGTGGCCGGTCCAACCCCGGCCAGATCCTGCCGACGGATTCGTGAGCCGGTAACGACGATGTCGCTGTCATCCCCCAGGACTTGTGCTTTTGGCTGCGGTGTCGGATCGGCCTGAGCGAGAGCCGGCGCGGCGTAGCCCGCGACGATAGCGGCGCTGCCGAGCAGGGCCATCCTGATGGTCATGTGCAATCCCCCTGACGTTTTAGAACAGCCACAGACAACATCAGTTGTATATACAGGTCAACAGTATTTTTCCTGTTTTTCCAATACCTTATTCTCGTGAAATTTAGATATAGATATAGCTATAATACGCACGCCAGACGTCGAACCCTCATGACTGAAGAGATATTTTTGCGAGCGCTCATTTGCAAAGCTGCTGAGATAGGAGATAGAATATCATATGGTAATACAGCCTCGCACGCTTCGATTTGATGATCGGGACATTTGGCCGGCAAGAATGCGAAGCGGCATGATCACATGTTATTGGTGTCGGCGTGATATACCTAGGTATAGCGCTAGAGATGCTCCGGGAACATTAGTCCTTTGCTGAGCTTGCACGCGCCAGGGAAAGTAATACCGATGCGGACCGCATTTGATCCTCGTTTCCTGGATGTGTCGCGCCTTCTTCCGGATTGAGCCGCAGGTTCGCCTTTTGAGGCAGATGAAACGACTCCTGACGAAACGTCGTGCGACGAGTCCGGCGACCTGAGATCGTCGCGCAGCCACTGGGTCACTTGGCGATGATCCAATCCGGTTCGGCAGTGGCGGCGCAGTCCTCGAACGTCGATCGCATCCGCGGAGCCGACGGGCCGGCTTGTGCATGAGCCGCCCTGATTTTGCCGCTGGGCAGTACGGCAGGTTGCGAAAAATGCTTGCTGTGTCCCGGTCGGCGCGCGGGCGTGCAGCTCGCGCCTCGCACGATCACACGCGCAGCAGTCGCCCCACCGCCCGCATGATCGTCGCCCGGCGCGCCGCGTGCTCGGCAGCGTCGCGTGCAGCTCCGGTCATGCACCAGAGCTGGGTGAGGGCGGCGACAAGCCGGACGACATCCAGGGGCGTGAAGTCGGCGACGATCCGCCCCTCGGCCTGCGCCGCTGCGATCCCGTCCAGCTTCTCCCCGAGAAGGACCTCGCCGGCCGGGAGCATCAGAACATCCTGGCCACGCTCCAAATGATGCCAGGTCAGCAGCCTCCACAGGCGCGGGCGTTCGACCAGCAAGTCATAGGTGCGCCCCGCATAACCCTCAAGATCATTGGGATCGAAGCGATCGGCCTGCGCCGCGTCCATCACTTCCTGCGTCAGCGCGGCATCGAAGAGCGCCTCCTTGTCCCCGAAATAGGTGTAGAGCATCGGCTTGCTGATACCCGCCGCCTGCGCAATCCGGTCGATCCGCGCGCCCGCCAGCCCATGGGACGCGAACTCCTCGGTCGCTGCAGCCAGGAGCGTCTCGCGGCTCTGTGCGGCATTCCGCCGGGTTCGTTGCTTCATCACACCTCCAAGCATTGACGCATTCCAGGTTTCAAGTTACCTACCAGTTGGTAATATATGGAGTAACATATGTCCAATCACTGGTTTCTCACGGGCGCGTCCAGCGGTATCGGCCGCCATCTGGCCGAACTGATCCTGGCCGCTGGCGACGACCTTACCGCGACGGCCCGCAAGCCCGAAAGCCTCGATGATCTCGCGGCGAAATATCCGAGCCAGCTGCGCGTCGAAGCGCTCGACGTCACGGTCAAGGACGATATTGCTGCGGTCGTGGCCCGGGCGCAGGCGCGTCGACCCGTCGATATTCTGGTCAACAACGCCGGCGGCGGCGTGATCGGCGCCACCGAAGAGATGTCGGACGCCGAGGTCGAAGGCCAGATCGCGCTCAATCTCATGGCGCCCATCCACATCATCCGCGCCTTTGTCCCCGCCATGCGGCTGCGCGGGAGCGGCCGGATCATCCAGATCTCCAGCGCTAGTGGTCAGGGCTCGCTTCCGACGAGCAGTCTCTATCATGTGGCCAAATGGGGCCTGGAGGGCTTCAGCGAATGCCTCCGCCAGGAGCTTGAACCCTTCAACCTGTTCGTGACACTGATCGAGCCGGGCGGGGCGCGCACCAGCTTCAGCCACAATCTGCAATTCGCCAGCGAGATCGCCGCGTATCGCGATACGCCCGCCGGCCATATCCGCAAGATGTTCGAGACCGCCGGAAACGAGCTCTACACGCTCGACCCGCAAAAGATCGCGCAAGCGATCGTTGATGTCGCAACCAGCGACCATCCGCCGCTGCGCGTGACTCTGGGGGGTGACGCTTTCGGCGTTGTCCAGGCGGCGCTGCAATCGCGGCTCGCCTTTCTGCAGTCCCAGGAAGCGCTCGCGCGCTCGGTCGCTTTCGACAGTTGAGCTTTTCCGTCTTCCAGCTTTCGTCTCCGCGCGGTGCGACGCGCCTCACCGGGGCCCGGCAACCCTGTCGTCAGCGCCGTTATCCGATACTTAGGTATAGTCATCCGACACGATTGCAGAGGCGCCACACGGGCAATCGCTTGGTACCATCGCAAGAGAGGAAAACCCTCGCGGTCGCCAATCAAGGGTGCGCAGACCTTCGCAGTCGCGTGCCCTTGATGTGGCAGCGCGCCGCCCAGCCACGCGCGTCATGAACGGGAGCGGCCTTCTGCGAAACCCAACGCTCCGCCGCATTTTCTATAAGCTCTCGCTCGAATTGCTGCGCGCCGCCTTCTTCTTCCTGCGATTGGGCTTGAAGAATGACGAGTGTTTGTGCGCGCGTCTCAATAGGCGAGGCACACGGCTTCCGGTCGCCGCCGCCGTTCTTTGTCACAATGGCAAACGGCTACGGCCGGCGACCCTGATCGATCCGGCGTGCGAGCACGTCGGCAAGGATGACTTCGTGTGGATCAAAATGTCCCAGCCCAGCGAAACAGAACTTGCCGACATCGCCGGGAATTACGGCCTTCATCCGCTTGCCATGGAAGGTGCCGACAACGGCCACCAGATTTCGAAGCTCGACGATCACATGCTCAGGGTTGAGAGCGCCATCACCGGCATCCGCGACATCCTGATCTCGGTGTTCGAGGCGAGTCACCTGCTCGAACAGCAGCGCCAAGGTGCGATCACCCGTTAGCTTGCCGCCCGGGCTGCGATCCTCGCGGTGCCTACCGCGATTGCCGGAATCTACGGCATGAATTTCGAGAATATGCCCGAACTGAAGACGCAATGGGGATATTTCGTCATCCTCGGCGTCATCGCTGCGGTCTGCATTGGGCTCTACATCCGGTTCAAACGTAGCCACTGGCTTTGACGGCGCAGATTGGCTTTCCACATCGCGCCGGGCTGAGGCTGCCGGGGGCCGGCCGCCATAACTCAATGCTTTCGCAGAACCTCGGCGCGGTGCCGGTCCAACGCATCGAGCAAAGCCCTGCCGATCAAAGGCTTTGCGAGAACGTGATCGAAGCCCGCCTCGGCGGCCCGCCAGGCCAGCAGCGTGTCATGAAAGCCTGAGATCATGATGGCGCGTCCCGACCATCCGATCTCGCGAAGGTGACGCAGCATCGCGAATCCGTCGATGTCGGGCATGCGATAGTCGAGGATGACGCAGTCTGCCTCCTTCGCGCGGGGGTCGGCCAACAGCGCGTGGCCGGTCGTATATCCCCACACGGCATAGCCGCGCGATCTCAGCAGCAGCTGGAGGCCACGCCGCACGCCGGGATCGTCGTCGGAGACGAGGATGGTGTATCTGCCATCATGCTGAGTGGAACGGACCGATGGCATTGCGAGAAGCGGACACCCGTGTGACGATTGCACCATCGATCGCATATCGCGCCTCGTCCCGTCGCTACGTAGAGGTCGCAGTCACTTCGGCTTGCGGCCCATGCCCGCGGCAAAGGCGATCCGCAGGGCTTCGGACAAATTGCGGACCTCGAGCTTGGCCATCAGGCTCGCGCGATGGACCTCGACCGTTCGCGATGAACAGCCCAGGTCATAGGCGATCGTCTTATTGGGCAGGCCGTTCGCCAGCCCTTCCAGCACTTCACGCTCCCGGGGCGTCAGTGCAGCGACCCGCACGCCGGCTTCAGAGGTTTCCAGAGTGCGAAAGTCGACATCGTCGAGACGCGCGAACGCGCGGCTGACGGCGCCGAGCAGGGCGGCTTTCTCGAAGGGCTTCTCGAGAAAGTCGACCGCACCGCCTTTCATGGCCTGCACCGCAACCGACACGTCGCCATGGCCGGTCAGGACGATGACCGGCATATTGACCCCGCGTGCTGCCATGGCGGCCTGAACCTCGAGACCGTCCATCTCGGGCATGCGCACGTCGAGGATGACGCAGCCGACGGCCGCCGACTTCGCCTCCTTGAGAAACTCCACGCCCGAGGCATAGGTCACGACGTCGTAGCCCGCGGTCTTGAGCGCAAAGCTCGCCGCCTTGCGGATGCTCTCCTCGTCGTCGACCAGATGGATGACGCGTCTATCCCCCATGTTCCTCCTCCGCCCGCGCATGGATCAAGGTAAAATGAAAGCGCGCGCCGCCGCGGACGGGGCGCTCCATCCAGATACGGCCCCCATGCGCTTCGATGATGGTCCGGCAGATCGAAAGGCCGAGGCCCATGCCGTCGGCCTTTGTCGACTTGAACGCCGTGAAGAGCTGCTCCCGGACCTCGTCGGCGATGCCGGGGCCGGTATCCGCCACGGTCACCTCGATCAGCCCGTCAGGGCGCAACCTGGTCGCCACCTTGAGGTCGCGAACCGGACACTCCGCCATCGCCTCGATGGCATTGCGCATCAGGTTGACCAGCACCTGCTGGATCTGCACCCTGTCGACGAGGACCGGCGTCGCGGCGGGATCGACTGCAAAGAAGCTGCGGATGCCGCGCTCGCGGGCGTCGACCAGCGCGAGCTGGCTCGCCTCGGCGATGACCCGCGGCAGCTCGTGGAGGCTCTTGTCGACCTCGCCGCGGGCGACGAAATCGCGCAGGCGCCGGACGATATGGCCGGCCCGCAGCGTTTCCTGTGCCGCATCATCCATCACCGACCGTAGCGACACGAAGGGTTCGTCGTCCCGCTCGTCGAGCATGTCGCGGATCGTCTCGAGATAGAGCGCGACCGCGGCAAGCGGCTGGTTGAGCTCATGCGCGAGGGTCGAGGCCATCGTGCCCATCGCGCTCAGCCGGGAGACATGGACCAGCTCTGCCTGCAGTTCCTTGAGCCTGAGCTCATCCTGCTCCTTGGCGGTGAGATCCCGGATGAAGCCGGTGAACAACCGCTGCCCGTCTTCACCGGCCTCGCCAACCGACAGCTGCATCGGGAAGGTCGAGCCGTCGCGGCGCTGGCCGACCACGACGCGGCCGAGGCCGATGATCCGGCGCTCGCCGGTCTGGAGATAATGCGCGATATATTCGTCGTGCCGGTCGCGATCGGGCTGGGGCATCAGGCAGGAGACGTTGCGGCCGACGAGCTCGGTTTCCGAATAGCCGAACAGGCGTTGGGCGGCCGCGCTGAACGACGTGATGGCGCCGGTCTCGTCGATGATGATCATCGCATCGGGGACGGTCGCCAGGATCGACTGGAGATGCTGCTCGCGGGTCTCGATTGACGCCCGGACCGCCGCCTCGTCGGTGACATCGCGACTGATGCAGGCAAAGCCTCGATGTGCGTCGCCTTCGAACAGGGCGCTGATCGTCAGGCGCGCGAGATATTCCGCGCCGTTCTCGCAGACCCGCCACGCTTCGCGCTCCAGCGTGCCTTCGTGAAGGGCGGCCGCCAGGTCTGCGCACGGGCGGCCGGCCGCAATCTCGTCGGGCGGGTAGAACAGGTCATGGGGCTGTCCCAGGACGCGATCGAGGGGCCAGCATTCGGCACGCTCGCCTTCTTCATTATAGCTCAGCACGATCCCGGCAGGATCGAGCAGCGTCAGGACGTGGCCGCCAGCCTGTCGCAGGAACAGCGGCGCAAGCCGCGCTACGTCGCTGGCAATCTCGTCCGGCCCGCGCCTCGTGTCGACCATCGTCCCGGCTCACGGGCCTGGCCGGGCGCACGGATCCGGGCGTAGCCCGACCGTGCCACTCACCGCCGCGCGAGTATGGCCTTCATCTCGTCGATTTCCTGCCGCTGCGAGCGCTTGATCGCTTCGCAAAGCCGGATGACTTCCGGATCGCTGAGCTTTGCTTCCTGGCACATCAGGATCGCCCCGGAATGATGCGGGATCATCGAGCGCAGAAAGGCCGTGTCGCCGATCGTGGTCTGGGTGCGGATGAGCGCAAAGCTGCCGAAGAAGGCGACCAGCGACGCGGCGATCAGCGCGATGTTGGCGGCTTTCGACGCGAACATGTGCCGCATGGCGACGATCATCAGCACCACCATCGGCGCGACCATCATCAGCGTCATGTAGAGCATGTTGAGGTTGTTGTAGAAGCTGTCGAGCCCGTCGATCATGACGAACATCACCAGATACATGATGACGCCGCTGATGACGGTCTGAACGGCAAGGCTCCAATAGGCGCCCATCTTCCGGGTGTTCATGTGGGACGAATGGTCCATGGCGTATCTCCTTCGCTCGGCGCCGGCCGACCTTGGTATGAGTGTAACGCCCCGCTCTCCTGTTCGCCCCCGCCATCAGCCGTCCTGATGCTAAAACCAGAAGCGAACGCCGGCGACGAAGCTGGTCGCATGGACGTCCTCGCCGGCAAGCCTCGACAGCCGCGCCGTGTCGCCGGCTTTGCGCAGATAAGAGACGCCGATATAGGGTGCGAACTGGCGGCTGAACTCATAGCGCAGGCGCGCGCCGAGCTCTATGTTGACCAGCCCCGAACCGATGTCGTTCTCCGGAATATCCTGCGCGGCGAAATTGACCTCGGCGCGCGGCTGCAAGATCAGGCGCTGGGTAATGCGCTGGTCGTAATAGCCCTCGACCCGGCCCAGAACATCGCCCTTGGTCGAGAGGAACAGCGCGCCTTCGACTTCGAACATGCCGGGAGCCAGGCCCTCGACGCCGACCGTCGCGTAAGTGCGGTCGGGCCCGCGGCCGAAGTCCTGGCGGATACCGCCCTGAAGATTGAAATAGGGGTCGATGGCCCGGCTATAGAGCACCTGCACCTCCGCGCTGTCGATGCCGCGGCCGAACTCGCCTTCGCCCTCGCTCTTGAGCCAGAGCCGGTTGATATCGCCGCCGTAAAAGCCTTCGCCATCCCAGCGATAGCCATCGCGACCGCTATGCGCTTGATACTCGAACAGGTTGAGCAGCACCTGCCCGAAATTGTTGCCGCCGCTGTCCTTCATCATGATGTCGCGTGAGCGCGCCATCTCGGCGCCGGGAAAATCACGATCGGCGAAGTGGTCGCTGGGGGGAGGCGGCGGGGGCGCATTGCCGGCCGGAAGCGCCGTGCCGGTCATTTGCATGCCGGGCATGGCGGGCGTTCCCGGCGTCGCTGTCTGGCCATGCTGCGCATGGTCCATCCCGGGCATGTCGGGCATCGCGCCGTCCTGATGCTGGGAGTGGTCCATGCCCGGCATGTCCGGCATCGCGGGAGACGCGGGTTGCGGCTGACCGGCCGCATCTCCCTGCGGCGCAGGACTGGCCTGGTGCTGCGAATGGTCCATCGCCGAGGTGGCGTCTGGCGCTGGTGTCTGAGCGCGCGGCCTGGCGGCGGCCTTGTCCTTCTTCTTCTCCTGCGCCGGCGGCACCTCGCCCGGCGGCGCCATGCCGGGCATGCCGTGCATTGAATGATCCTGGGCAAAGGCGGGCGCGGCAGCGAAAAGGGCGATCGCGCTCACCAGCGGCGTGAGGATGCGGGTCATTACGCGTCTCCCTTCGGACGGACGCTCACGACCCGCATCATCCCGGCATGCATGTGGTAGAGGAGATGACAGTGGAAGGCCCAGTCGCCGACCGCGTCGGCGGTGAAGTCCCAGGTCACCTTGCCGCCGGGCTGGACGATTACCGTATGCTTGCGTGGCGCATGATCGCCATGCCCCGTCACCAGCTCGAAAAAATGCCCGTGAATATGGATCGGATGCCCCATCATCGTGTCGTTGATGAGATTGACGCGCACCCGCTCGCCTTCGATGAAGGGGATCGGCTCGTGATGGTCCGACATTTTTTCGCCGTCGAACGACCACATGAACCGCTCCATGTTGCCGGTGAGGTGAATGTCGATGCTGCGGCTCGGCGCGCGCACGTCCGGATTGCGATCGAGCGCCATCAGGTCCCTGTAGACGAGCACCTTGTGGCCGACGTCGGCGAGGCCCTGGCCGGGCTCGCCGGTGCGGTCGACGGGCATCGGCGAGATGGTCTGGACGCTCGGGTCGCGCTTCACCTGCGGCGCGTTCGAGAAGTCTCGCATCTTCATCGACCCCATCGCGTGCCCGCCATGGTCCATGCCCGCCATCTGGCCATCGGCGCCCATCGCGCCGTGGTCCATCCCGCTCATCGCGGAATGATCCATCCCCGAATGATCCATGCCTGCCATGGCGCTATTGTCCATGGTCGCCATCGCTGCCGCCGCGCCGGTCGCGAGGCGCGCGGACGCGTTCTTCTCGGCCGTCGGATCGACGCCCCGCATAGCGCCGCCCGACATGTCCATGCCTTCCATGCCCGGCATCGAGGACATGTCCATGCCCATGTCCTTCATGTCGGCGAGCGGCCGTTTGCGTAAGGGGGGAACCTCGCCGGCCATGCCGGCGCGCGGCGCGAGCGTGGCACGCGCCATGCCCGAGCGGTCGATCGCCTCGCCGACAAGGGTGTAGGCCTTGTCATCGCCTGGGCTGACAACGACGTCGTAGGTCTCGGCAACACCAACCTGGAACTCGTCGACGGTGACCGGCACCACATTCTGCCCGTCGGCCTGGACGATGGTCAGCGGCAGGCCGGGGATGCGGACGTTGAAGGTGGTCATCGCCGACGCATTGATGACCCGCAGCCGCACCCGTTCGCCCGGGGTGAAGAGCGCGGTCCAGTTGTCCATCGGACCATGGCCGTTGACGAGATAGGTGTAGGTGGATCCGGTCACATCGGAGATGTCGGCCGGGTCCATCCGCATCTGGCCCCAGTCGAGCCGGTCCTTGAGCGGCTGATCCTTGCCCGACAGGAGCCCGGCCAGGGTCTGGCGCTGGAAATTGAAATGGCCGGGGTTGACCTTGAGGCGCCGGAAGATCGCCTGCGGCGAGAGCGCGCTGTGATCGGCGAGCACGATGACATGCTCGCGGTCATAGGCGACCGGATCGGCACCGGCGGGATCGATGATGATCGGGCCGTAATGGCCTTCCTGTTCCTGCAGGCCTGAATGGCTGTGGTACCAGTAGGTGCCGCTTTGCACGACGGAGAACTGGTAGAGGTAGTTCGAGCCCGGCTTGATGCCCGGAAAAGACACGCCCGGCACACCGTCCATATTGGCCGGCAGGATCAGCCCGTGCCAGTGGATCGAGCTGTCCTCCTCCAGCTGATTGATGACGTTGAGCCGCACGCGCTGGCCCTCGCGCAGCCGGATCAGCGGGGCGGGGACCGTGCCGTTGAGGCCGATTGCCCGGAACTTGCGCCCGTCGATGGTCATCGACTGCCGGGCGATGGTGAGCGTGATGTCTTCGCCCGACACGGTCGGCAGCGTCGGTCGCATCCCCGGCGAGATCGTCTGCGCCCAGGCCGGCAGCCAGGCTGACAATGCTGCGCCGCCGCCGGCGAGGGCCGCGCCGCGGAGGAACTGGCGGCGGTCGAGAGCAGAAATCATTCGGTTGTCTCAGCTTTAAGAAAGAGGGCGTACCTATTGGGAATACGCAGCATGGCCTCATCCCCCTCAAACTTTCTTTAATATTTCCGAAAGGCGTGCCCTAGCTCGATAGAGGCGCGTTTCGACCGCCTTCTGGCTGATCCCGAGAATTTCGGCGGTTTCAGCTTCCGATTTCTCGTCGATCGTACGCAAAATAAGCGTGTCCTTGAGGGAAGACGGCAGGGCAGCAATCGCTTTCATTGCTTGCGCGAGCTGCTGTTCGGCCCCGATCGCCTGATCGGGCAGCGGTGCGTCGTCGGCGACGCCGTCCGCCTCGCCGAGCGGTAGGGCTAGGGCAAAGAAATTTCGAACCGCTCGCCGACGCCGCCAGTCATGGCATTTGTTGATGACAATCCGGGACATCCAGACCTGGAAGGGTCGGGTTACGTCATAGCGGTTGAGTGCGGCAAAGGCCGCGACGAAGCTCGCCTGGGTGACATCCAATGCCTCATCCATAGATCCGACATGGCTGCGCACGAGCCGGTGAACCCAACCTTGATGCCGGCGGACCAGCTCGCCATAGGCCGCTTGCCGGCCTCCAAGCGCCAGAGCCGCGAGCTCCCCGTCCGAGCAGTCGGGGAGGCACGCGGTCATTCGGATTTGGCCGTCAGCGCTTTCACCACGGCGTCGTCGAATTTGTCCGTCTGATCCGGGCGCAGCACGGCCCGCATCGCGAAGATATGCTCAAGTGTTTCTTTCTGCAGCGCGCCCATGGCCTGGTGCGAGCGATCCACCGCAGTTGCGACTTGCGGGCCATAGCCATGCTCCGCTTCGATCGCTTCCGCGAGACGCGCATTGTCGGCGCGCAATTCGGCCTCCAGCGCTTGACGCCGGATCGCGTAGTTCTTCTCGATTGTCTCGAGTCGGCTGTGTTGCGCTGAATTCAGCTTCAGATCGCGATGGAGCAGCTCGTGCAGCTCATTTTCGACCGGGCGCACTGGAACCACATAGACGCGGCCAATGACAACGCCAGCGATCGCCGCGGCGAAGGTCACCAGGACGAGGAGCAGGAGCCGGCGGCGGTCGCGCATCACTGCGAGCTCAGCAGCGTCGAGGGCGCAAGCGCGAGCCGAGCATCGAAGGGCGATAGCGGTTTGGCATCAGCAGACCGTGTCGGAACTGCCGAGCCGGCAATTCCGATGAACAGCGCGGTTGCGGCCGCGATGCCGAACGTCATAGCGCCAAGGCTTGGTATGGCCCGGATGCGCGCTATTTCCGCCATGACCCGGCTTTCCAGGCCGCCGAGCCTGGGATCGAGAGGCGCATCGCGCAACCGCGAGAGCAGGTGGTCAAGTTCATCCATGGTGCTTCTCCGTCTTCATCCTTCAATACGCACGATGGTCCAGGAACCCTTGCTGTAGATTGAAAAGAATAATTGCGAGGGGTGGGGGCTCGGGCTGCGTATTGTCTCATGGGATCTACAGGAGAATGTTCCAATGCGTTTCTTTTCGCCTCTCGCAGTTATCGCCGCCGTCGGCCTGAGTGTTTCTGCTCCGGCCTACGCGCATCCCAAGCTTGTGTCCTCGACGCCCGCCGCGAACGCCAGCGTCTCGGCGCCTTCGCGTATCACGCTCACCTTCAGTGAAGGTCTGATGCCGAAGCTGTCGGGCGCCGAGATCGTGATGACCGGCATGCCCGGCATGCCCAACCACCGCATGGCGGTAACCGGCTTCAAGACGTCCGTCGAAGGCGACAAGACGCTCGTGCTGACGCTCGCCAAGCCGCTCATGGCGGGCAGCTATCAGGTCGCCTGGCACGTCGTCTCGACCGACACGCACCGCATCCAGGGCAATCTCGCCTTTACCGTCAAGTGACGCCATGAACGACGTGGCACTCGTCGCCGTCCGCTGGGCGCTCTACGTCGATCTCGGCCTGTTGTTCGGCCTGCCGCTGTTCGCGCTCTATGCGCCCGGCGGCGGCCGGATGGTACAGCGGCATCTGCCGATGGTAGCAATGGTGGCCGGTCTCGCCTGTCTCGCCCTCCTGCTGTCGGCGCTGGGGTTCGCGTTGCAGGCAGCGGCCATGACCGGGCTGCCGCTCACCCAGCCTGATCTTTCCATGGTCGCAGAGCTGTTCAACGGCACGTCCATGGGAACGGCGCTGAAGGCGCGCCTCGTCGCGCTCCTCGTTCTTCTGCTCTCCATCCCCTTCTATCGCCGGCAATCCCGTCCTGCCTTCATCGCCTCCACTCTGGCAGGCGCGGTCGCACTCGCGACCCTCGCCTGGAGCGGGCATGGCGCGGCCGGCGAAGGCGAGGCGGGCTGGCTGCAACTGGGGGCCGATCTCATCCATCTGCTCGCCGCGGGCGCCTGGGTCGGCGCGCTTGCCGCATTCCTTGCGCTGGTTCTTACCAGGCTCGCAACCGATGATCTCGCCACTGAAGACATGGACCGGGTCATGCTCGCCGAGGAAGCGCTGCGGGGCTTCTCCCTCGTCGGCACGATCATCGTCGCCCTGCTGATCCTGACCGGGACGGTGAACGGCTGGTTCCTGGTCGGCCCGGGCAACATCGCGTCTCTCGGGCAGTCGACCTACGGCCTGCTGCTCATCGCCAAGCTGCTGCTCTTCGCCGGCATGCTGGGCCTGGCCGCGCTCAACCGTTATCGCCTGACCCCGGCACTTGCGCAGGCGATCGAGGAAGAGGACGCGCCACGGGCGCAGGCGCTGCTGCGCGCGAGCCTCGTCGTCGAAGGCGGTCTTGCGATCGTCATTCTCGGGCTGGTCGCCTGGCTGGGGACACTGTCGCCACCCATGTCGATGTAGTTTATCGTTTCGAACGCCTCGCGTTGGGAGAAGCCAATGCAATCGTACACCCCGCCGCGCGGGACTGGATCGACGAAAGACTATGATCGCGCGATCCGCCTGTGGGCGCGGGAGAAGCGGTGGCGTGCCGCCATGCTTGCCATGCTGCGCCCGGATTGGCGCCTGGTAATCGCCGATTATGGCCGCCAGCACGGGTCTCATGCGGCTCGCCTTCCGCCTGACCGTGCAGCGGGCTCGATGGCATCGACGATACCCAGCCCAATGCCGACGGCGTGCTCCCCGGCCTGATGGCGGCCAAGCGAACGGGCCCGCCGATTTGGCCACTTAGGCGATTACGTATTGACCCTGACACGGTGTCAGACCCTAGATCGTCAGGCGTCGAAAGGAGCGAGGCGATGAACGAGACACATGGAGCGGCGCATGGCGGCGGTTGCTGCGGCGGCCACGGCACCGCTAAAGCGGCGACCGGCGTCAAGGACCCGGTCTGCGGCATGACCGTCGACCCGGCGACCACGGCGCATCACGCCGAGCATAGCGGTGAAAGCTATCATTTCTGCAGCGCGGGCTGCCGGACCAAATTCATCGCCGATCCCGAGCGCTATCTCGGCCCGCCGACGCCGCCGGTCGCGGCGCCCGAAGGCACGATCTGGACCTGCCCGATGCATCCCGAGATCCGCCAGGACCATCCCGGGTCCTGTCCGATCTGCGGCATGGCGCTCGAACCCGCGACCGTGACCGCCGACAGCGGCCCCAGCCACGAGCTAGTCGATTTCACGCGGCGCTTCTGGGTCGGCCTCGTGCTGGCTCTCCCGGTGCTGATCCTCGAGATGGGCGCGCATGTCTTTCCCGCGATCCATCGCCTCGTGCCGATGTCTATCTCGGTATGGATCCAGTTCGTGCTGGCGACACCCGTCGTGCTGTGGGCGGGCTGGCCGTTCTTCGAGCGTGGCTGGGCCTCGCTCAAGACCCGCAACTTCAACATGTTCACCCTGATCGCGATGGGGACCGGGGTCGCCTGGATCTACAGCGTCATCGCGACGCTCGCGCCTCAGCTGTTCCCGCCGGCCTTCCGCGGCGAGGACGGCATGGTTGCCGTCTATTTCGAGGCGGCCGCGGTGATCACCGTCCTCGTGCTGCTCGGCCAGATGCTCGAACTGCGCGCGCGGGAACGCACCTCGGGCGCGATCAAGGCGCTGCTCAACCTTGCACCAAAGACCGCGCGCCGGATCGGTTCTGATGGGAACGAAGAGGAAATCAGCCTTGATCTGGTTGCGGTGGGCGACCGCCTGCGGGTGCGGCCGGGCGAGAAGGTGCCGGTCGACGGCGTAGTCGAGGACGGCCGCTCCTCGCTCGACGAGTCGATGGTCACCGGCGAATCCATGCCCGTCACCAAGGCAAAGGCCGACACAGTGATCGGCGGCACGCTCAACCAGACCGGTGCGCTGGTGATCGTCGCCGACAAGGTCGGCCGCGATACCATGCTCGCACGCATCGTCCAGATGGTCGCTGAGGCGCAGCGCTCGCGCGCGCCGATCCAGCGCATGGCCGATCAGGTGTCGGGCTGGTTTGTGCCCGTGGTCATCGCGGTCGCGGCCGTCGCGTTCATCGCCTGGGGCATCTGGGGTCCCGAGCCGCGCTTCGCCTATGGGCTGGTGGCGGCGGTCGCCGTGCTGATCATCGCCTGTCCCTGCGCACTGGGGCTGGCAACGCCGATGTCGATCATGGTCGGGGTCGGCCGCGGCGCCGGGCTCGGTGTCCTCATCAAAAATGCCGAAGCACTCGAGCATATGGAGAAGGTCGACACTCTCTTCGTCGACAAGACAGGCACGCTGACCGAAGGCCGGCCTGCCGTCACCCAGGTCGTGCCGGCGCCCGGCTTCGACGAAGCCGAGCTGCTGCGTCTTGCCGCCTCGGTCGAGCGGGCGTCCGAGCATCCGCTCGCGTTGGCAATCGTCGAGGCCGCGAAGGATCGCGGCATCGTCACGAGCGACGTCATCGACTTCGACTCGCCGACCGGGCGCGGCGCGCTCGGCACGGTCGAAGGGCGGCGCATCGTCCTCGGCAATGCGCAGTTCCTTGCCGACAAAGGGGTTGCGACCGATGCGCTCGCCAGCCAGGCCGACGCGCTGCGCCGGGATGGCGCCACCGCGATCTTCATCGGGGTCGACGGCACAGTCGGCGGCGCCTTCGCGATCGCCGATCCGGTGAAGGCCACGACACCAGAAGCGCTCGCCGCGCTCAAGGCGGAGGGCATTCGCGTGGTCATGCTGACCGGCGACAACCGCACGACCGCGGAAGCGGTCGCCCGACGCCTGGGCATCGACGAGGTCGAAGCCGAGGTGCTGCCCGATCAGAAGAGCGCCGTGGTCGCCAGGTTCAAGCGCGAGGGGCGGGTCGTCGCCATGGCCGGCGACGGTGTCAACGACGCCCCCGCGTTGGCCGCCGCCGACGTCGGCATCGCCATGGGTTCCGGCACCGACGTCGCGATCGAGAGCGCTGGCGTCACGCTGCTCAAGGGCGACCTGACTGGCATCGTCCGGGCGCGGCGGCTCAGCCAAGCGACCATGTCGAACATCCGCCAGAATCTCGTCTTCGCCTTCATCTACAATGTCGCGGGCGTGCCCGTAGCGGCGGGTGCGCTCTATCCGCTGTTCGGTATTCTGCTCTCGCCCATTATCGCGGCGGCGGCGATGGCGCTCTCTTCGGTGAGCGTGGTCACCAACGCGCTGCGCCTCAACCGGAAAGCACTGTGAACATCGGCGAGACGTCACGGCAGAGCGGCGTCTCTGAGCGGATGATCCGCCATTATGAAAAGATCGGCCTCATCCCGGCGCCGGCGCGTCGGGGTGCTGGCTATCGTGACTATGGCGAGCGCGACCTCCATCGCCTCCGGTTTATCGCCAATGCCCGCGATCTCGGCTTCCCGATCGAGGAGATCCGCACGTTGCTCAGCCTTTGGGCCAATACCGGCCGTGCCAGCGCGGAGGTGAAGCGGCTTGCCCTTGCCCGCGCCGATGAGTTTCAGCGCAAAGCCGAGGCGTTGACGGCGCTGCGCGACACGCTAATCGACCTGGCCGAGCGCTGCCAAGGCGACGAGCGGCCGGATTGTCCGATCATCGCCGAACTGGCCGCGGCCCGATCCGCATAGCATCCGGCATCGCACGGCCGAGAATTTTAGGGGTGCCCGTTTTCGGTCGATTCGTGCAGGTCGACGGCGAAAGCGATCCGCAACAGGTCGGGCAGGCTTTGCGCGTTGAGTTTGATCATCAGACTGGCCCGATGCAGCTCGACCGTGTGCGACGTGACGCCGAGTTCATCTGCGATAAGGCTATTTGGATAGCCTCGCGAAATTCCTCTCAGAACGGCCCGTTCGCGCTGCGTCAGTCTCGCGGCTTTCGAAAGAGCGTCGGCCTGTTCGGAGGCACGACGGGCTATACTCTCAAGCCAGCTGAAGCCGCGGTCGATCGCGCCGAGCAATGCGGCCTTCTCGACCGGTTTGGCGAGAAAGTCGGCAGCGCCCGCCTTCATCGCCTGTACGGCGAGCGTAGGATCGCCATTGCCCGTCAGCACCACGACGGGCATGTCGATACCGCGTCGCGTCAGCTCCGCCTGAACCTGCAGGCCGTCCATGTCGGGCATGTGCATGTCGAGAACCACGCAGCCTTTCTCGGCGTCCTCTGCGCTCAACAGAAACTCCGGCCCCGAAGCGTAGGCTTCTACGGCAAACCCTGCGGTCCGCAACGTGAAACTTAGTGCTTTTCGTATTGTCTCTTCGTCATCGACGATATGCACGACGCGCTTGTTCCCCATAGCCCCCGAGATCGATCAATACGCAGTGCCGCGAGGGCAGCGCTTCAAGGGATACTTCTCTGCACGTTGGACTATGGTCCCAGGTCAAGAGTAAAAATTTGGCGAGGCAAAACGGCGAAGGACAGCGAAACTGTGAGGGTTCGGCTACTCCGCTCACACCAATGCCGCGGTCGCTGCGGCTCATTGCCGGGTCTCTGCTCCGGACGATGCATGCGAGTTGCCCGCGCCGCCGTCGGCGCGATCGAGCCATCGCTACGCTTCCATCACATCGTCGACCGGCAGCGGGTTACTGGCGCCCGGCGGGCGAGGGGGGCGGGTTGGCCCTTGACGGCTGCGCGATCGGACGCCCAGGATAGCAGGGTGGCGCGCTTTACTTCGGGCTCAAGCTTCAGGTGCCCAGCAACGTCGAGGGGATCGATGAACGAGCGTGTGTGCGACACGACATATCCTCCTTCCCTGCCGCGATTTTCTCCGAAAGGGAGATCTCAGGAGATTGGTTCGGACTCGTTTAGGGTCAATGGATGAGGACGCGCACAGCGTTTGCCGGGCGTTCATTTCCGTCTTAGAACTGACGCGCAGCACGCCATTCAATCCGGTGGCGAACGGCCTCCGCGATCGCTGGCATGACGTCTATATCATTCGACGCATGTGCAACCGCGTTCGTGCTGACGATCCTTTCGACAAGCCCACCCAGAACCTGCGCTGCATCGCCGGCAAAAAGCGGATGCACGACCACGCAATCCGGTCGCGCGAACCCCATGCCGACCAGTTGGCGCGCCGCCTCGGTGAGGGTCCGACCGGATGAGGCGATATCGTCGACCAGCACCGGCTGGCGATCGAGAAACGCTGGGGCATTCGGAATCGAGATGGTGACGTGACGGTCGCCGGATCGGATTTTCTCGCACACGAGAAACGGAGCATCGGCATCGGCCGCCACCTGCGAGACCCACTGTTCGCTTTCCAGGTCCGGACCGATGATCAGCGGGCGAGCGACATTGCGCTTGATCCACGAGGCCAAAAACGGCGCGGCATGAACAACCTGGGTTGGGATGCGGTAGATTTCCGACAATTCATGGTAGCGATGGAGATGCGGATCGACCGTCACCAGCCAGTCGAGATGGCGAGACAGGATCGCAGCAAAGGTTCGCGACGTCACCGCCTCGCCGGCATGGAAGCGTATGTCCTGGCGCATGTAAGCGAGGTAAGGGGCGACGAGCCCGATCCTGCGAGCGCCAAGATCGCGCGCGGTGTCGGCTGCGAACAGCAGCGGCAACAGCTTGGCGTCCGGATGATCGAGACTGGACAGCAGGATGACCTCGCGGTCGCTGACGTCGTTTCCGACCCTGAGATAGGTTTCCCCGTCAGGAAACTGACGATGCTCGATCGTGCCGACCTCTGCATCGAGCGCGGCGGATAGCGGCTGTGCCAGGGCCTCGCTGCCAGGCAGCGCGAACAGGACGGGACGGTTCATAGCGCTTCAATCCCGAAGATCGGCCCGTCGCTCACGGCATAGGCCGCCGCATAGTCGAGCTCGCCCGGGCTCTCGGCATGAATGCTACACAAGGGAGCCCCGGCATCCACCATCTGGTTCAGCCGACACTGCAGTGCGACGCCAGCGGCCTTGGCCACCGGCGCGCCGGCGAGCTTCGCGACCGTCGCGAGCTTGCGATTGTCGATACTCACCAGGCGGCCGCTATAGGGAGCGATCATATCCTGCTGAAACCGGGCGACCGGTGGAGCCCGCATGCCGCCCTGCGCTTCGCAGATACGTTGGAACTTGGCCCAGGCCCCGCCGCTTTCGAGACACGCCCGCGCACGCGCATAGCCTTCGCCGGCCGGGGCCGCGTCAGCGAGCTCAAGCAGTCCTCCCGCCAGCTCGCAGGCCCGGTGGGCGAGATCCTCGGCGCCCGGCTGCCCCTGGAGGACGGCAAGGATATCCTGCGCCTCGAGCGCCGGGCCGATGCCCCGTCCGATCGGCTCCGCGCCGGGGCCGCGCATCACGCGCGTGCGAAGCCCGAAGGCTTGGGCGACCGAGCTCAGCGCGCGCTCGAGCGTATCGGCGGCATCGGTTCCGCGTACCTTGGCGGTCGGCCCGACCGGGATATCGATGACCAGATGGGTCGCACCGGCCGCGATTTTCTTGGACAGCACCGAGGCGACCATCTGCCCTACGGCATCGATATCGAGCACTCGTTCAACGCCGATGATCACATCGTCGGCCGGGCTGAGATTGACGGCGCCGCCCCAGGCGATGCAGCCGCCTTCGCGCTCGACCACCTTGCGGATGGCGGAAACGTCGAGGTCGACAGGTGCAAGCACCTCCATCGTGTCCGCCGTGCCGGCCGGCGAGGTGATCGCCCGCGACGATGTCTTGGGCATGATCAGGCCCTCCGCGGCCATGATCGAGACGATGATCGGCGTGGTGCGATTGCCCGGCAATCCACCGACGCTATGCTTGTCGACGATGACCGCTCCGGACCACTGCAATCGCTCGCCGACATCGACCATCGCCCTGGTCAGGCTGATC
Organism: Sphingobium sp. IP1; assembly: GCF_002708645.1. Classification (NCBI taxonomy): domain Bacteria; kingdom Pseudomonadati; phylum Pseudomonadota; class Alphaproteobacteria; order Sphingomonadales; family Sphingobiaceae; genus Sphingobium; species Sphingobium sp. IP1. The sequence continues at coordinate 12,817 of NZ_NOIW01000025.1, read as the reverse complement.
GTTTCGTCCGTATCGAGCGGGACCGCTGAGCATGCCGTGATGAACGCCGAGAGATGGACATCGCTATAGCGTCGCTCGGCGATGTCGGTCATGATCGCTGAAAAAGCCCCTTCACTGAGACGATTGCCATAGATGCGCCGACGCACTTCGGCGAGCGAGGCGAGAGGCTGGGCGTGCGCGATCTCGACCGGATCGCCCTCGCTGACGCCGAGCCGCCGCCATGCGGATTCGGACAGGCCGATCTCGCCGGGCGCTGGAGCCTCCGCGGAACTGTGCAGCAGCGAGACGACGATTTCCCGCCCGCCGGCGTGCAGCGCGACCTGCGCGCGCGACGCGAGACCTTCCGAGCGGCAGACGGGACAGTCTTGGCGCATGACCGCGATCAGATCACCTCCGGCAGCCGACAGGCCGAGGCGGTGTGCCCGCAGCGTCGTCGCGACAGGCTCTACTTCGGCGTCCTCGATGATCCCGGGCTTCACGCGAGCATGCCCCAGCTACCCAGCGCCGGTACGCTGCATGCCCAGCCCAGATTCTCCGAGACACGCTTCGCCAGGACCTGGGCGCCGGTCGGCTCGCCATGCGTGACATAGACATGGCGCGGGGGCTCTTGCAGCGACCCGAGCCAGCGCATGAGCTCGTCGCTGTCGGCATGCGCCGAAAGCATCGTCAGGTTGGCGACATCGGCTTCGACCGGGATATACTCGCCGTGGATCTTGATCGTCCGGGCGCCCCCGATCATGGCGGCGCCGCGGGTGCCCGCCGCCTGGAAGCCTGAGAAGAGGATGAGGTTCTTCCCATCCGGCGCGAAGCGCTTGAGATGGTGGAGCACGCGGCCGCCCGTTGCCATTCCACTGGCCGAGATGATGACCTTGGGAGCGGGGTTGGCGGTGAGTTCCTTGGATTCCTCCACTTCGCGCACATAGTGCGCGACGCTGCACGCCGCTTCGCACTCGGCGCGGGCCAGGCGATGCTCGTCCATGAAATCGCACATCAGCCCGCTCGCGTTGATCGCCATCGGGCTGTCGAGGAAGATCGGGATGTCGCGGAGGCGTCCCTGCGCGCGCAGACGCGAGAAATGATAGAGAAGCGACTGAACCCGTCCCACGGCGAAGGCCGGAATCACCACCGTCCCGCCTCTCTCGACGCATCGTTCGACATGATCTCCAAGCGTCTTTGTCGGATCGACCTGCTCGTGGCGCCGATCGCCATAGGTCGATTCCACTAGGACATAGTCGGCGCGCGCGGGCGGCTCGGGATCCTTCATCACCGCATCGCCGTAACGGCCGATGTCGCCTGAGAAGAGGATTGTCCGCCCCTTCCAGTCGATCTCGATCGACGCCGCGCCGAGGATGTGGCCGGCGCGATGGTAGCGCACCCTGATGCCGTCCGTGACTGCATGCCACGCTCCGAACTCGATCGGGCGGAAGAGCTGCAATGCCAGACGCGCGTCGGCCTGGGTGTAGAGGGGCAGCGCCGGCTGGTGCCTGGAGAAGCCGTGCTGGTTGGCGAACTCCGCATCCTTTTCCTGCAGATGGCCGCTGTCGGGAAGAAGGAGCTCGCACAGGGCCGCGGTCGCCCGCGTGGCAAGGACGGTCCCGTCCCAGCCCAGGCGCGCCATGCGCGGTAGTGCGCCCGAGTGATCGAGATGGGCGTGGGTCAGCAGCACCTGGCCGACATCCGCGACTTCGGGTGGGATCGATGCCCAATTAAGGCGGCGCAGATCCCTGGGTCCCTGAAACAGGCCGGAATCGACCACGATCTGAGTTTCACCATCGTCCACCAGATAACGCGACCCTGTGACCGTTCCCGATGCGCCGAGAAAGGCAACGCCGAGACCATCGGCCGGGCGCTTGGCCAGATCGATCCTTGCTTCACGCTCGAAGATGGTCACGCGGGAATGGTGCCGTTTCTTTCTCTTTTGCATGGACGCGGGCCTGCCTCTCACGATTATGTTCGTGAGCGCAGCATTGGTTCGCGGACGCCGCACGCCTATACGCAAAATCCGCAGCACGACTGCTGCTCCCCGACAGCTGCGTCGCCCGAACGCCGATGGCCGATCCCATCGATCGCCTTACCCATGCCTGCGCGATGCCCGGGGGACTTCGGTCTCTACTTATACCTTGCTCCTTGGACTCGAGCCTATGCTGCCCGGACGTTGACCAGAAGAGGACGGCATATGGGCGAACATGACCATCGCATGCGCAAGCGCGGCAAGATCGTTCTGATCGGCTTCCTGCTCGTCGCTAGCTTCTTCCTCCTCACCGAGTATACCGCGCACTTCCTGGGTGTGCTGCCCTATCTCATCCTGCTCGCCTGCCCGCTCATGCACCTGTTCATGCACCGCGGCCATGGTGGGCATCAGCATGGCCATGAGCCCGGTCAGGCACCCGCCGGCTTACCGGCCAATCCCAACGGCCGCATCGAAGGAGAGTCGCGATGACGCACGCCGACTATGGCTATGGTCTGTGGGGGCTCGCGCTGGTTAACGCCGCCGTTTTCATCCTCTTTGCGTTCAGCTTCTTCAAGCCGGCAACTAAACGAGACTGGCGCAGTTTGGGGGCGTTCAGCGCTTTCATCATAGCGCTCTTCGCGGAAATGTATGGCTTCCCGCTCACGATCTTCGTGCTTTCGGGGTGGCTCCAGTCGTATTTCCCCGCTGTCGACTGGTGGAGCCACGATGCTGGACATCTCCTGGAGATGATGTTCGGCTGGCGAGTTAATCCCCATTACGGTCCATTCCACATCGCCAGCTTTGTGCTGATCGGCGTGGGTTACTGGCTGATCTCGGTTGCATGGACGGCCCTTCACTTGAGTCAGCGCAAACACCAATTGGCCCTTACTGGGATTTATGCCCGGATCCGGCACCCGCAATATGTCGGCTTCATTCTCGTCATGCTCGGCTTTTTGCTACAATGGCCGACCCTTTTGACCCTTGCTATGTTTCCGGTGCTCGTCGTGATGTATATTCGGCTGGCTCGGCATGAGGAAAAGGAGGCGCTAGCCAGCTTCGGCGAGGTTTACCGCGATTATATGGCTCGCGTGCCCGGCTTCATTCCGAATCTGACAATCCATTCGCGTCGAAGAAGGCCATGGCGATCCTTTGACGGGAATGGCTGATGTAATTGCCGGCAAGGTCAATGCTGACGTTCTGACTGGCCTTATTATTCGGACATCGTTACCCGACCTCACAGCACACTACTGCAGCAACCCCGGTTCGACTGCGCAATCATCTTGGGAGGGCAAGTTCGCCTTGCACGGGCAGATTCGGTGTGGAGCTGATGCCCGGCACTAGACGCAGAGCATCGCCGATCAAGGTATAGACGGCGTGGCGCTGGCCGCCACGGTTCCGATGGTCGACGCGATAGCCCTGATAATGTCGGCGGAGCAGGCCTGCATTCACCAGTTCGGAAACGGCGCGACTGAGATTACTCTTGCCGGCTGTGCGAATGCGTGCCCGCATTTCCTCCGCGATCACGCCGCGCCTTTTCTCCAGATCGCCGGGGAGCAGTCCGTTTCTAGCGAGGTCGCTCTCGACCCGCTCGGCCAGCGTAATGCTGCGCGGACCACGCTGGGCCATCGGGGTCAATGCGTCGCATAGCCAATCGCGCAGGGAAACGAGCCCATCGTTCCGCCTGACCCAGGGACCGGCGCTTCCATCTGGCCCCGCCACCTGGGCGATCAGGTTGAGCAGCATGAAGGCATAACGGGGCCGGCTCGATACGGTCGCCAGCGTCTCGAGCACGGCCGCGACATCACAGCCAATGGAGGGTTCAAGAGGCTTGCCTGCATGAAACATAACATGATGGAATCAAGCACAAAGCAGGATCAATGTGAATCCCAAATCGGCGGCCGCAGACGGGTTGTCAGCTATGACACTTTGCCGGCGGATAAAGTGTCATAGGCGATCCATTCTAATCGTAGATTGTTGCGAATCGTTCTCAACTCATCCTGATAATCATGGCGCTCGCCGCTTAGGTCTGGACGAGCCGTCTCCTCGCGGACGAGCTTCCGTCGCCTATGGCGAACAGGATAAAAGACTGCGGCCGCCTTGATGATCTCACGCGCTTTGCGGCGGACTGTCAGCGTGCTGAAACCCTTGGCGATTTACATGGCACGATCGATGCCGCCGTGCGCGATCTTGGCTTCCGCTGGTTCACGCTGCTTCACAATATCGACCTTCGGCGCGGAGGCGAGCAAAGCCTGTTCCTCACAACCTATCCATCGGCCTGGCTCGAGGAAGTTCTCGAAGAACGCCATTATCTCGAAGATCCGATCCATGCGGCCTGCGCTCGCACCCCGTCAGGGCTCGCCTGGGACCGGATCGGCGACGTGCTGGAGCTCACGCCGCGCCAGCGAAGCATCCTCGACCGCGCCAGGGACCATGACCTTGCGTCCGGCTACAGTTTGCCAATCCGGACCCCGGGGGAACCCGAGGCGATCTTTACCGCCGCCCGATCGCGCGACGAGCCGCTCAGCGCAGAGGAGGTTCTGACCGCCCGTCTGCTCGGCTCGGTCGCTTATGATCGGGCGCGCGAGCTGCTTGGCGAAAGGGCAGGGCCATTGGCCTGCGTCCCTCTCAGCCCTCGCCAGGTCGAATGCATCGCGCTCGTCGCGCAAGGCAAAAGCGACTGGGAGATCGGCCAGATCCTCGGCCTCAGCCGCGACACCGTGCACGAATATGTTGAATCGGCCCGCAGGCGTTATGGCGTGCGACGACGCACGCAGCTGGTGCTGCGCGCGGTTCGCGATGGTCATCTCAACATGGAAGCGCTGCTCTGATCTCGCCGGCCATATGATGATCGGGCTTGGGCAAGTTCAGGATTTCTGCGCTGTCGCTGGCGCGATCAAGGACGCTACGGCCTTGTCTGACCTGATGGCCGAAATCACGAAGGCCATGGGCTTTCGGCACTATGCCCTGGTCCATCATGTCGACCTGAAGCCTGCGGTTCGCTCGGTCCACATCGTCGACTATCCGCAAGACTGGGTGGAGCGCTTCCAGGCGAGACGCCTCTATGCGAGCGACCCGATCCACCGCGCCAGCCATCGCACCAATGTGGGCTTTGCCTGGTCGGCGGTTCAGTCGATCATCTCTCTGACGGCCGCCGATCGCTCGATCCTGGCAGAAGCCTACGAGGCCTCACCTCAAGATTTGTTCGCCAGACAACGCTAAGCTGGAAATACTGAGAACATCCTAGGCGACGAGCCGAAGTCTGCCGTTCGGACATTGGCAATCCCAACATTACTGGCGAGCCGCCCGAAGGACAGACCTACACTCGCGGCACGCCGAACGTCTGGGCCTCACCAGCGGTCGATGAACAGCTCGGGCTGATCTACCTGCCGACGGGCAACAGCACGCCGGACTTCTGGGGTGGCGAGCGGACTGCGATCGAGGACGCGCGTTCGTCCTCCGTCGTTGCTCTCGATCTCAAGACGGGTCGTGAACGGTGGGCCTTCCAGACCACGCATCATGATCTTTGGGACTATGACGTCCCCGCTCAGCCTACGCTTTACGATATTCCGAACGGAAAGGGCGGCACCACGCCTGCGCTGATCCAGGTCACCAAGCGCGGCCAGATCTTCGTCCTCGATCGGCGTACCGGCCGACCGGTAGCGCCGGTCGAGGAGCGTCGCGTGCCCAAGGGTTCGATCCCCGGCGAGCGCTATTCGCCGACCCAGCCTTATTCGACTGGCATGCCTGTCATTGGTGCTGATCCTCTGAGCGAGCGCCGGATGTGGGGCGTGAGCATGTTCGACCAGCTCTGGTGTCGCGTTGCTTTCCGCAAGCTGCGCTATGAAGGTGACATGACACCGCCGTCGCTCGAAGGCACGCTGCAGTGGCCGGGCTTCTACGGCGGCATGAATTGGGGGTCGGCCAGCGTCAATCGCACCAACGACTATCTGATCGTGAATGACATCCGCCTTGCGCAAATCCTGCGTCTTGTTCCCAGAGCGGAAACCGACCGCATCCTGGGTGAGCCGAAGGTCGAAGGTGGTGCGGGACACGACGGGATCAACCCGCAAGCCGGTGCGCCCTACGGTGCGCTTCTCACCGGGTTTATGTCGCCGCTTGGCGTGCCGTGTCAGAATCCTCCGTTCGGGACCATGACCGCGATCGATCTCAAGACGCGCGCGATCGTCTGGCAAAAGCCCTTGGGCACGACCCAGGACACAGGTCCGCTTGGCATCAAGACGCATCTGCGTATCCCGATCGGAACGCCGACGCTGTCGGGCGCACTGACCACCGGATCGGGCCTGATCTTCTACACCGGGACCACCGACTATTACCTGCGGGCGATCGACGTGCGCACCGGCAAGGAGCTGCTGGCGAAGCGGATGCCCGTTGGTGGACAGGCAACGCCGATGACCTTCGTCTCTCCAAAGACGAAGAAGCAATATGTCGTTGTGACGGCGGGCGGCGCGCGGCAATCGCTTGACCGCGGTGACCTTGTCATCGCCTACAAGCTGCCGGACTGAGGCACTTGAAGGTCTGCGGCGGCAAAAGCCATTGCCGCCGCAGACCTAACATATTGATTTATTTAACATAATTCTTATTATCGAACCGGTTGAGGGTCAACGGCTGGGGATGGTGAAACCTGCCGGGATCTCCAAGGCTGGTGGCCCAACGCAGGCTTCCAGCGCGGTGGCTGAGCCAGCAGAAAAATACGCCGCGTGTTGCTTGTTTGTTTCAGAAAGGGAGAGCCTATTTCCGGATCGCCTGACTGACACCACAATATCTCAGGCAGCACGCATCTGATCGCAAATATCAGTAAACTCACCGATTTTGGGCTAGACGTCGTCTATCCGTCCGTCGAGCCTGAATTCATGCAGGGCACGCGCGACATCGGCCGCTTGGCGACTATCGGCGCCTTCGAGCAGAGTTCAAAACTGGCGACAACGCTCGACCAACTTTCAAACCTCGTGGACGCAATTGTCAGGGACTTTGGTTTCCGCTGGTTTGCCCTCCTGCATAATGTCGATCTGGTACAACGCAGCAAGAATGCGCTGATGCTGACGACATATCCTGTCAAATGGCTCGACGAAGTGATCGAGACCAGGCTCTACCTCGATGATCCGGTCCACGCTGCCGTGGGCAAAACGCCGTCCGGGCTGAACTGGAACCAGATCGGGGAATTCATCGATCCCAGCACCCGCCAGATTGCTACATTGGCAAAGGGGCGCGATCACGGGCTGCGCCAGGGCTTCACTATGCCGATCCGCATGGCTGATGAGCCCGACGCGCTTTTCTCTGTTGCACGCGCAAACGATGACGAAATTTCGGGAGAGGATGCTCTTGCCGCCCGCTTGATCGGCACGATCGCTTTTGATCGCGGTCGCGCGATCCTCGGAGAGGAGCGTCTGAGCTATGAACCGGTGCCGCTCAGCCCCCGACAGATCGACTGCATCGCGCTCGTCGAACAGGGTAAAAGCGATTGGGAGGCAGCCCAGATACTCGGGCTCAGCCGCGACACTGTGCATGAATATGTCGAGGGCGCACGGCGGCGCTATGGTGTGCGGCGGCGGACCCAGCTTGTGCTGCGCGCGGTGCGAGACGGGCATCTCAATATCGACGCAATGCTGTAACCAGTAGCGTCGCAACCCGAACACTACCCCCTCGTCATCACCGAGAAGCCGCGAGCGATGCTCGACTGATCGAGCAGTAACTGTCCTCTATCATCGCGTCCCCCACATCTGAATGATTACGCCGACGAAGGCCCCTCACCCTCGTCGGAATGCTCAATTCTGCTGTCGATAAAGTCAGGTCCAACTGGGCATGCGTCGTGCGCGGCCTTGTGGCTTTCCTACAGTCCGTCGGATGAACCAGAGCCAGGTGCCACCTCGTTCCCCCTAAGTGGGGGGATTGCGTCAAACGGCGCTAAACGGCTCAAAAGTAGCGCGACTTTCATTCAAATAAGCCGCTGTCCTTGCCCTGCACTGACAGCGGCATGGAGGCAAGCATGCTGCATAGGCGTCACGCCATCATCGCATCCGCCATGGCACTGTGCATGCCCGCAACACCAGCGCAGGCCAATGATCTGGGCTGCCAGGTGTTGCTTTGCCTCTCAAACCCCGGCGGGGCGACGCAATATGGTGCTTGCGTCCCGCCAATGGTGAAGCTCTGGGAACGACTTGCCCTGGGCGGTTCATTCCCCGGCTGCTCTGGCGGGGGCGTTGCCAAGACCAAGGTCTATGATCGCAACTCGGCGACGCGACGCCGCGTGGTCATGACCTTCGCCGACGGCCGCCAGACGACCTACTCGCTCGCCAATATAGAGCGCTTGCCCCAAGCCGCCATCGAACCGGGAACGACGCCCCGATGATGCTCGAGCTTGCAGCCGTGGTCGCGCTCGCGCGGCAATGCGCGCCCACGGTCGCGGCAGAAACTCTCGTCTCGCTGGTTTACACCGAAAGTCATTTCGATCCCTATGCCATCGGCGTGAACGCCAAGGGCGTCGCGGCGCCGAAGGTGTCCGATCGCGCGTCGGCCATCGCGTCCGCCCGGTCGCTGATCGCGCGCGGCTACAATATCGATCTCGGCCTTGGCCAGATCAACAGCGCGAATCTCAAGCCGTTGAACCTGTCGATCGAGGACGCTTTCGAACCGTGCCGAAACCTCGCCGCATCGGCACGCGTGCTCGCCGAGAATTACACCAGTGTGGCGAAGTCCAGCCGCTCCACCGAGGATGCGATCGCCACGGCCATGTCCATGTATAATACCGGCAACCGCTGGAAGGGTTTTGCCAATGGCTATGTCGGCAAGGTCTACGCCTCGTCGAGCAGCATCATACCGCAAATCCGGCAACGTGCAGGCATTGCCATGGCAGACGCGCCGATAGCGAAAGCGGCACAGAGCCCGGCTCCTACCCCCTCGCCAGTAGCGGATCCACCCGATCAAAGCTGGAACACCTCGGCCGTCGCGCAAACTGCGACGCTGATGGTGTTCGGCTCGTCTCAAACCGCCCCATTGAAAGGACAGCCCGAATGATCGCCACACCGCCCTTGCCTGCTGCTGCGCACTCCGCGTCTGCGCGATCATTCTCCCAGTATTTCACGCTGCTTTTAGCGGCGGTTCTCGTCTCGCTTGTGCTGACAGACCCGGCCTATGCGCAGGCCGCCGACGGCATCACCTCCATGGCGGACAACATCAAGACCTGGCTGACCGGCACGTTTGCGAAGACGATCGCGGTGATCGCGGTGGTCATCGTGGGCTTCATGTTCTTCACTGGCCGCGCCAGCCTCGGTCTTCTCGTCACCGTCATCGTCGGCATCTTCATCGTGTTCAGCGCGCAGTGGATCGTCGACACCATCACCGGCGGTGCGTGAGGCCATCATGGTCAACGACGACAAGCTGCGTGAAGAAACGCTCTTCCTGGCAGTGACGCGGCCGACGATGTGGATGGGCGTTCCGATCGAAGCGTCGCTGCCTATCGCACTCGCATCCTGCCTGACCCTCATCATAAGCGGCAATCCGCTCTACGCTTTGGCACTCGCAGGCGCGTTTCTTGCGATCGCCCGCCTGATCGTCCGCCACGACGCCAATGCCTTCCGGCTGCTGTGGCTTTGGACGATGACGAAGGCGCGATGCCGCAACCGCGGTTGGTGGGGTGGCAGTTCCTACTCTCCCCTCCCCACTCAGGGCGCACGCCGAAAGGGCTTTCTGCATGGCTAGTCGTGCCTTCTCGCGCGATGCGGCGCGTACTCCGTGGCGCATCCTCAAGAACGAGGCGGATCCTGCGCGCTATCTGCCTTATGCGCGGCACGTCGATGCGCAGGTGATCGCGCTCGACGGGCGCGACCTGATGATGATGTTCAGGCTGGACGGCATCGCCTTCGAGACAGCCGATCCCGCTCAGCTGAACGACTGGCATGAGAAGCTCAACGGGACGTTGCGCAACATCGCCGACGATCGTCTCGCGATCTGGACGCATATCGTGCGCCGCCCGGTCACCGACTATCCCGAGGGCGAGTTTCGCTCTACGTTCGCCGCCGATCTCGATGCCAAATATCGCGCGCGGGTCACCGCTAAGCGCATGTTCGTCAACGAGCTCTATCTGACGCTGGTGATGCGCCCGTCCGTTGGCTCGGCCGACCGCACAGGGGTCTTGCTGCGTCGCCTGTCCAGTGCCCGCAAAGAGGGAACCGAGGTCGACGAGGACGAGCTCGTTCGTTTCGAGGACAAGGCGCGCGATATAGAGAAGCTGCTCGCGCGTTGCAGGCCACAGCGACTGGGTTTGTACGAACATCGCGGCCTCATGTTCTCGCAGCCGCTCGAGGTGCTGGAACTCGTCATGATGGGGCGCGCGACGCGCGTCCCGCTTGTTCGTGGTCATCTGGGATCGGCGATCTACGGCGAAAGGGTGATCTTCGGCCGCGAGACGGTCGAGGTTCGCGCCCATGCCGATAGCCGCTTCGTCGGCCTGTTCGGTATCCGCGAATATCCGGCCATGACGCGACCGGGGCAGGTCAACGCGCTTCTCTCGCAGGATTTCGCGTTCGTCGTCACCCAGTCCTTCGCGTTCATGGGCAAGGCGCGTGCGTCCGAGCGACTGCGCAGGCGCCAGAACCAGATGGCATCGACCGAAGATGCGGCAGCGAGCCAGGCGCTCGAGCTCGCCGATGCCGCCGATGATCTGCAGAGCAATCGGTTCGTGCTGGGCGAGCATCACTTCTCGCTCGCCGTGTTCAGCGAAGACCAGAAGCGGCTCGCCGAAAATCTCTCGACGGCGCGCGCCGCGCTGGCCGATGCCGGCCTGGTTTCAGCACGCGAGGGACCAGCGCTGGAGGCCGCCTTCTGGTCGCAGTTGCCGGGAAATTTTGCCTGGCGCGCCCGACCTGCCGCCATCACGTCGCGCAACTTCGCCGCCCTGTCACCCTTCCACACCTTCCCTGCCGGTCGGGCCGATGGCAATCATTGGGGCGCTGCGATCGCACTGATGAAGACCGCAGCCCAGTCGCCCTATTATTTCAATTTCCACGTCAACGATCTCGGCCACACGCTGATCATCGGCCCGTCGGGTGGCGGTAAGACCGTGGTGCAGAATTTCCTGATGGCGCAGCTCGAGAAGACCGGCGCCCAGCAGATCTTTATCGACAAGGACCGGGGCGCGGAAATCTATGTACGCGCATCGGGCGGCACCTATCTTGCCCTGCGCAATGGCGTGCCGACCGGCTTCGCGCCCCTGCGTGCGCTCGATCAGTCACCGGGCAACATCACGTTCCTTGGTCGACTGATACGCCAACTGGTCACGCCCGTTGGTGGCCAGCTCGGTGTCATGCAGGAGCGCATGATCGACGATGGCATCCTATCGATCGGCCGATTGCCCCCCGAAGAGCGATCGATCCTCGCCTTGCGGCAATTGCTGGGGCAGCGCGATCCCGAGGGCATCGGCGCGCGTCTCGAGAAATGGGCGCGCGGCGGCGCGTTGGGCTGGGTGTTCGACAATAACGCAGACGAACTGACGCTCGAAGCGCGGTTCATCGGCTTCGACATGACTGATTTCCTCGACAATGCCGAGATCCGCACGCCGCTCATGATGTATATGTTCCACCGCATCGACGCGCTGCTCGACGGCCGCAGACTGGTGATCGACATCGACGAATTCTGGAAAGCGCTCGGCGATGAAGCCTTCCGCGCGTTCGCGCAGGATGGTCTGAAAACCTACCGTAAGCAGAACGCCTTTCTGGTGTTCGGCACGCAAAGCCCGGCCGACGCGCTGCGCTCCGACATTTCCCACAGCATCATGGAACAGGTCGCGACCAAGATCCTGCTGCCCAACCCCTATGGCCGGGAGTCCGACTATATCGATGGCCTCGGCCTCACCCGCGCCGAGTTCAAGCTGATCCGCAGCGATCTGATCCCCGAGAGCCGGCGCTTCCTCATCAAACAAGGCCATGACTCGATCGTCGTCGAGCTTGATCTCGCCGGTCTTGGTGACGAGCTTGCGGTGCTCTCCGGCACCACGGCGACGGTTGGAATTCTTGACGCAGTGCGCCGCGAACATGGTGACGATCCGGCGCGTTGGTTGCCCATTTTTCACGAGCAGCGGGCGACCGCGAACAGAAGGAAAGGATAGAAAGATGAGAGCTTTTTCGATCCTCGCGATTGGCGGTTTGCTGGCGCTGAGCACCCCGGCCAGCGCTCAGGGCATCCCCGTCTACGATTCCAACACCTTCCTCCAGACCCTTTCGACCGTGAAGAACACGCTCGCGATGATCGAGCAGGGCAAGGCGCAGATCGCGCAGGCGACCGATATGTTCGACAGCGTCAACAAGCTGACCAACGTCAACAAGATTGCCAGTTCGCTCAGCACCGACGCTGTCCGGCATCTTCTGCCGAGCGAGGCTCGCGACATTCAGCGATTGATGTCGTCGGATATGAGCGGCTTGGGCAGTCTTGCCAGCTCGGCCAACCGCATCCGTTCGGCCAACCGGGTCGATCTCCCCGATTTACGGCCGGATGCGACCGCTTACGAGCGCTCCGGCCGTGACACCATTTTGCGCAATGGGGATCTGGCATCGCGGGATGCGGCTATTGCCGAGGCAGCCTATGGTGTGACCGCTCAGCGTACGGCCGGTCTGGAGGAGCTGCGCACTTCGCTCGATTCAGCGTCCGACGCCAAGGATGTGATGGATATCCAGGCCCGCGTCGGTGTCGAGAATGCGCATATCCAGAATGATTCCGTCCAGCTTCAAGGGGACTGTCAGGATTTCCGTGTGCGGCCGGGCGGTTGATCATCAGGCCGCCATGGCTCTGATGAAACGTTCGCCGAAGATCACGGCAAATTGCGCCTTCGCCATGGTCCACTCACGTGGTGGCATC
>NZ_NOIW01000249.1:0-1450 GCF_002708645.1 Sphingobium sp. IP1 | reverse complement strand
CATGGCCGATCGGCAGCCGGGCGAGGGCGTCGAGCGTCAGCGCATCGGGCAGCACATCGCTCTGCAGATCATCCTCATATTGCTTGGCCGTGTAGCGCAGCGTCGCCGACAGTTCCGGCCCGGCTTTCGGTGCCCAGGCCAAGGTCGCGCTGGCCGAGTGGCGCGGCACCTGCGCCGGCGCGAAGCCGTCGAATGCCATGCCCGGCGCATCGACCTTGCTGTGGCTATAGGCATAGGAGGCGAGCAGCGAGAAATTGGCCGGCAGTTGCGCGCTGGCGGTCAGTTCCACGCCCTTGGCCACGATCGCGTTCACATTCTGGCGCTGGCGGGTGTTGGTGGCGATGGTGACATTGGCGATCGCATCATCGAGCCGGTTGTAGAAGAGCGTGGCCGAAAGCTGCACGCCCGATGCCGGGGTCAGGTCGATGCCCCCCTCCACACCTTTCAGCTTCTCGGGCTTCAGGTCCGCATTGGCCTGGGTGGTGATCGGGAAGACGACGAAGGGGCGATACAGCTCGTTGAGCGTCGGCAGGCGGAAGCCGCTATAGGCCGCGCCGCGCAACGCCACCGCATCGCTGATATGGTAGAGCGCGCCGGCCCGGCCGGAAAATGCCCAGTCGGAGCGATTGGCATAGCTGCTGTCCTGCGTCACCGCGCCCGCCGCATTGACCGCCTTGTAGAAGCCGTTGCGGATCGACCAGCGATCGGCCCGCACCCCGCCGGTCAGGACAAGATTGCCAATCGTCCAGTCATCCTCGGCAAAGATGCCGCTGGTGATCTGGTCGCCACCGGCATGGCGGCGCGATGTCAGCGGGTTGCTGGCGATGCCCGCATTATAGGCATCCTCATACATGTCGCCGGTGGCAAAGCGGCTATCCACGCCGATGCGCAGTACATGATCCTCGCCCACCGGCGGGCGCAGCTCGATCTTGCCGCCGATCCCGGTCGAGGGGGTGTTGCGCTGGTCGAGCGACTTGCGGAAGGTCGAGGAAGAGATGACGATGTTCGAAAAGTTGCGCGCCTGGAGATAGGCGAGCGCATCGACCTGCCAGCGCCCCCGGCTGATATAGCGGATGCTGGCGTCCTGGCCCTGGCTCATGCTGTCGGCGCCGGCAAAGCGCAGGGTGCGGTTGTCCTGGAACAAGGTGCCGCGAAACTGGATCTCCGAGGTCGCGTCGATCGGCGCGACGGCGCGCAAATTGGTCGACCAGCTGTCATAGGCGGCGGGCACGGTGGCGGCGACGCGCTGGTCCCTGGGCGTGGTCTGGAAACCGTCGCCCCGATCCCAGCGACCCGAGAGCGAGACATAGCCCTGGCCCAGATCCGGCGCGATGCTGGCGGACAGCTCGGTCGCATCCCTGCTGCCATAGAAGGCGCTGGCGCCGAAGTGCGGCATCTGGTCGCGGGTGGCGCTGGCCAGTTCGATCGTGCCGGCGACCGCGCCCGCGCC
>NZ_NOIW01000248.1:0-1459 GCF_002708645.1 Sphingobium sp. IP1 | reverse complement strand
TTCCAGCGACGCGCCGTCGCCATGCGCTTCGAGCAATGATTGACCGAGTGCAGTGAAGCCGTTCAAAGTCGCAGTGGTAGCGCCTCTGGTTTCTACGACCCGCGCGTCATGCAGTTGCTTCGCGTCGCGCCAGGTGCGGCCAACGATCCGGTCATGTGTTTCGATCACCGCATCCGCAGTCGCCGTGGCCCATTCAATGACGCAGACCGCCATGATAGCGCGGCGCCGATCGGCGCCGAGGTCGCGCAGGCCATCGGCGAAGTAGCGTTCGCCCTGCCGGCGTAGCCGGGCGACGCGATGCGGTGGAACACCGGCAAGTATACCATCATTGAGGTTCATCGCGCGCAGGAACTCGAGCCGGTCGAGCAGCCGGTTCGCCGCGGCGGAGTTGTTGCCCGGCTCAATCCGGCGCAGCCAGATGAAGCGGCTGATCGCCCCCGGCAGCATCTCGGTAGTCAGTCGGTCGAGCCCATCACAGGCGACGGGATCGAGACGGGCCGCGATCCGCTTCTCGATCCGACGTTCGGCGGCGACGAGCGCGTCCGCGCACAAACGCTCGATTGTCGTGATCGCCGGCAGGATGGTCATGGTTTCACGGCAGCGGGCAATGAAGCGCCGGGCAAGGTCGTCGTTTGAGCGTGCCTGCTCGGCTTCGGCGAGAAGCCAATCGCGGAAAGCCCTGGCATACGGTCCCCGTCCGGGGAACATTCTGTATCCGTAGATACGGCGCAGCGCCTCCATGTGCTGGTGGCGGGTTTGGCGTCGAACGGCATAGGCCGCGAGCGTCTCGCCAGCGATGCCAAGCTGGGCGCCTAGAAAGGCAGATACAGTGTGGGGGATCAGTTCGCCGGGAGCAAGGGTCCGGCCTGGATATCGCAGCGCGCACAACTGCAGGGCGAACCCGATGCGGTTCTCCGGTCGGCGACGCCGGTCGATATGAATCAGGTCATCGTCTGCCAGAAGATAATGGCGCAGCAGCGCCGCTTCGTCAGTCGGTAGGTCGAGTAGGGCCGAACGCTGTCGGGCGCTGAGGATATGGCGTCTCGGCATGCACGGCTTGTCCCCATTGAACAGAAGTCTGTTTTGGACAACACTGACCCCACGCAAATCAAGGCTTTTCGAGGCCTAATTCCAGAAGGGTTCAATTGGGACAGCGCGCCGCCATCTACGCCAGGGTTTCGACAGCCGACCAGTCGTGCGAACGGCAGCTCCGCGACCTGGCCGGCTTTGCCGAGCGTGGCGGCTATGAAGTGGTCGAGGTCTTCCGCGAAACCGCGTCGGGCATGAAGGCAAACCGTTCGGCGCGGGCTGAGGTGATGAAGCTGGCGCAGGGGCTCTGTTGCAAACATGGGGCACGGCCGCGCGGCGTCACCCAGTTGGGGGATTAGGCAGCATTGGCGAAATGCTTATTGAGCATAATCATGGTTTCGGTCAGGGCCGAGGGTCCAATTCCGAATGC
>NZ_NOIW01000247.1:0-1513 GCF_002708645.1 Sphingobium sp. IP1 | reverse complement strand
TTAGACCCCATGACTGCCGGAGCCTCGAGGGCTCAAATCTGAGATGCTGACGATGGATTTGTCAGCACTGGAGGCGAGTCATGACGGAGACAGTAAAATACGTCGGTCTGGACGTGCACAAGGAAACCATCGCGGTCGCAGTTGCCGATGAAGAGCGCGGAGGCGAGGTGCGTTTCGTCGGTACGGTTGCCAACGAGGACGATGCGGTCAGAAAGCTGGTCAAGCGGCTGACGGCGCCGGGCGTGAGGTTGAGCGTCTGCTACGAGGCTGGTCCTTGCGGCTATGGCCTGCACCGGCTGCTGACGAAACTGGGGCAGGCTTGTATCGTCATCGCTCCCTCGATGATGCCACGACGGCCAGGTGATCATGTGAAGACCGACCGGCGTGACGCAATGACCCTGGCCCGACTGTTGCGTGCCGGCGAGCTTACCGCGATCTGGGTTCCGGACGAGGCGCACGAGGCGGTGCGTGATCTGATCCGCGCCCGACGCAGCGCACAGGAAGATGCCACCGGGGCCAAACAGACCGTGCGTAGCTTCCTGCTGCGGCACGATCGTCGTTTCGGCGGCAAGGCGGCCTGGACGAAGATGTATTGGCGGTGGTTGTCCGAACAGCGGTTCGACTTCCCCCATCAGCAGCTGGCGTTCGAGGAGATGCAGAAGCGGGTCCTGGAGGCGCAGGCGCGGGTTGGACGGCTCGAGGCGGCGCTGGGCGAAGCGGTGGATGCATGGCGTTTCGCGCCGCTGGTCCGCAATCTTCAGGTCCTGCGCGGCATCAGGCTGGTCAGCGCCGCGACGCTGGTCGCCGAGGTCGGTGATCTGACCCGCTTCGACAATCCCAAGCAGTTGATGGCCTATGTCGGCTTGGTGCCGTCCGAGCATTCCAGCGGTGCCCGGACCAAGCGTGGTCGGATCACGCGCGCGGGTAACGCGCAGGCACGCACCATGCTGATCGAGGCTGGCTGGTCGTATCGACTGCCCGCTCGCGAGGAACGCCGCTATCGTGAGCGCGTCATCGACTTACCCGAAGAGATCCAGGCGATTGGATGGAAGGCGCAGGTTCGTCTCTGCCAGCGCTACCGTCGCCTCGCGGCCGCAGGCAAGCCCCAGCCCAAGGTGACCACCGCGATTGCGCGTGAACTGGTCGGCTATGCTTGGGACATCGCCCGACGCGTACCACCGGCGGTCGCCGCTTGATCTTCCAAACAGCAGTGAGAGGAGGCGCCAGCACACCACCTGCATAGCCTTGGCCGGCGTGCCGCGGGCACCCGACTGTGATGGGCAATCCACGGTGTACGGTGGGGCAGGTTCGTCCGACGCCCGAACTTAGACGGAGGATAGGCCCAGCGACGGATACGGGTAGTGCGGTAACCAACCCGCGGATGAGAGCGTGATCAATCGTCGTCGATCAGGCGCCCGCGGCACACCCGCCAAGGTCAATGCGACCGCTGGTCTAGCGGCCAGCGAAGGAGTAAACTCGGCCAGCGTCTCGGACGGCAGTCATGAGAGCGTAT
>NZ_NOIW01000246.1:0-1556 GCF_002708645.1 Sphingobium sp. IP1 | reverse complement strand
GGACCCGACGCAGCCGGGCGGGGTGGCGCTGGAGCAGCGGTGGCGACGTGCCATTGGCCGAGGAAAAAGAGCGCTATGAACTGCGGGTGCTGGAAGGGGCGCGGTTGGTGCGGCGGGCGGAGGTGACGGAACCGGGCTGGACCTATGCTGCGGCGATGATCGCGGCGGACGGGGTGAGCGGGCCGCTGACCATTGATGTGCGGCAGGTCGGCACGCGGGCGCTGGGCCGGCCGGGGACGATCGAGATGCTGCTGTAAGGAGGCGAGGATGACGAACGAGACGAGCGATCGCTGGGCGCTGCCGCTGCTCCATGCCGGGCAGGCGCAGAAGGAAATCATGCATAATGAGGCGCTGGCGCGGATCGACATGCTGTTGCACGGGGTGGCGGAAAGTGCCGACCTAGCGGCGCCGCCGACGGCACCGGTTGCCGGGCAATGCTGGATCGTGGCGACCGGCGCGAGCGGTGCCTGGGCCGGGCGGGAGGCGCATGTTGCCGGCTGGACCGAGGGTGGCTGGCGTTTTGTCGCGCCACGCGCCGGATTGCGGTTGGAAGTCGCGGACCGCGGCCATGGCATGGCATATGACGGTACGGCCTGGCGGGATAGTGCTGTGCGCGGCGACGGATTTTACGTCGAAGGGCAGCAAATTGTCGGCGCGCGCCTGGCCGCGATCGCCGGGCCGGCCGGTGGCACGACCGTGGATGTCGAGAGCCGTGGCGCAATTGCCGCGATATTGGCGGCTTTGCAGGGTCATGGCCTGATCTCCATGTAATTCTGGAGTATCGGCGATCTTTTCATGGAGAGGGGTAGGTATTAGCTTGGAGGCGAGCCTCGGGGATGTCCCTACTGCGTTATTTTTGCAACGGTTTCACGAATTGTGGACTTGCCATGAAACCTTCTTGCCGATACATGGTTTCAGCAGTCCTTCGTGACACTTTTGAAAGGGGAATTCAAATGCGGAAGCTTGCCCTCGCGGCTGCGCTTGCGACCAGTGCCCTGGCCACCCCGGCCTTGGCGCGCGACAACAGCTGGTATGTCGGCGTCGACGCCGGCGTTATGATCGTTGAAGATCAGGACATCACCTTCACCCCCGGTAACGGTACCGCAGCCAGCAACACCGTAGCGGCTGACTACCATAAGGGTTATGATTTCGACGCCAATATCGGCTACGACTTCGGCGGCTTCCGCCTCGAAGCCGAAGCTGCCTACAAGCGCGCCAAGGTCGACCTCGACGATAGCGGCTTCGGCGGTGCGGCCTCGGCCCTCTCGTTCATGCTGAACGGCCTGCTCGACTTCGGTCCCGATGACGGCCTGCAGGGCTTCGTCGGCGGCGGTGTCGGCGTGTCGCGTGGCAAGCTGGCCAACGACCTGGTGAACGACAGCGACACCGGTTTCGCCTGGCAGGCGATCGCCGGCGTGCGTTACCCGGTCACCAACAATGTCGACGTCTCGCTGAAGTATCGCTTCTTCAACCAGGACGACATCAAGCTGATCCCGGCCTACACCACCATCGGTGGCCCCGCCGGTTCGGAAGCCAGCACCAAGCTGCGTACGCAC
>NZ_NOIW01000245.1:0-1557 GCF_002708645.1 Sphingobium sp. IP1 | reverse complement strand
TCTCTAGCTGAGGTCCCTGCGGCAGGGCGGGACGTTGGTATTTCCTACTTCATCATGCTTCGCCTTTTCTGGCAATGGTCACGTCGGCATGTCGATCGACCCGGGGTGCAACAGTCTCTCCGGGGTCATGCGACGGCTGTTGTGATGCAGCCTTTCTCATAGTCGCATGCCGCAATGGGGTCGGTTCGTATCGAAGGGTGGCGCTTCAACAACCGTAGCTCGGGGTCATTGCTGCCCCAATGTTAGAATCGAAGTCACCGGCCCTCCGCCTCCCGGGAGGATCATACCGTCCGACGGGACGGATAGCGTAATCACATCATGCGCGGGCGGCCTGCATCATCTGTCGATGCGGCTCGACGGTTTCCGACTTGAACTGGAAGTGGGTACCATCGCGCCACATGCCGAACAGAATGACGGCCAGCTTGCGGGCGACCGCGACCTTCGCCTTGTTGAACCCGACCTTCTTTGCCAGCCTGACACCCCAGTCTTTCAAGGATGAGAAGGTCTTGGTGGCCGACAGCAATACCGTGGCGGCATTGACCATGTGGGTGCGTGTCAGTCGGTTGCCCATCTTGCTGATCTTGCCGTGGGTCAGGCTTTCGCCTGATTGGTACACGCGCGGTGTGAGGCCCAGATAGGCGGCGACATCATCAGCCCGTCGGAAGCGCGATGGCTCCTCGATCGCAGTGAAGAAGGACAGTGCCGTGATCGCACCAATGCCAGGCACCGCCATGAACCGTCGACAAATCGGGTTGGCGGCTGCCAGCGCTTCCAGTTCGGTCTCGATCCGTTCGGCATCCACCTGAAGCCGCTCACATAGATCGAGCACCGGCAGGATGCGCGGACGCAGGTTAAGGCCCTCATGATCCTGTATGATGAGCAATTGCTCAACGACCCGCTCCCTGTAGGTGGCGGAAGATTTGGCGCCGGGTTCAACCCGCCCACCGTAAACACGGAGCAGGCCACGGATCATGTTCTCGTTGGCCAGGCGCTGCTGGACGAGCCGATGGCGCATGATGAGTTGCGCGCGCACCTCGTAACAGGCAGCACTCTTCACATAGACCTCGGTCAGATAATCACGGCCGGTCCGCGTGATCTCGGCGATGCCCCGCGCGTCATTGGTATCGGTCTTATTGCGCTTGAGCGACAGGACGCGGTGGACCTGCAAGGCATCCATTACGGCAACCTGATAGCCCTGTCGGCGCAGACCGTCGGCGAGATGCGCTGACATCGCGCCGGTCTCCATGCCGACGACAGCGACGTTGGAGGCGAAGTTCTTCGCGAGATAGCGCCCGATCTCGGTCGGGTGCGTCTTCATCGAAACCTGGTGGACGACCTTGCCGTCGCGATCCAGCACGCACACCGACGTCGATTTTAAGCCAACATCCAGCCCGACCCAGACGCGGCCACATGCAGGGTCCACATCCGCCGCTGCCCGGATCGCCAGTATCTCGGGGTTCGTGATCTTCTTCGTCATCGTGTCATCTCCCTTCATCGTGCAGCACCATCGTGCGCCTGTTTGCAGGAGAGAAAAGACCTCAGCTAAACCACAACCGG
>NZ_NOIW01000244.1:0-1589 GCF_002708645.1 Sphingobium sp. IP1 | reverse complement strand
AAAACCGTCGCCGGCTGAGCCCGCCTGTGCGCGGTAGAAACGGGTCGTGCTATGGTGCGGCCGGGAGGGTCGCGGCCGATGGCTTATTGGAGGCATGACCCCGTTAAAAAACGTGGCCCGTGGGTGTTTGCGTACTTGAGAGTGGTGACGCCGTTTTGCGGCGATCCCGGTTAGGAAGATGACGTTTAGCATCGCCCATACCCTCCTGTTTTGAAGGAGGACTTGGAATGGAACGATCAAAATCTGGCGCGTTGTCCATGGTCAATCCACGCGCTGCTGCCATCGACATTGGATCGACCATGCATATGGCGGCCATAAATCCGAACGCCGATGATGATCCGGTACGAGCGTTTGGGACATTCACCGGCGATCTCCAAGATATGGCTCGCTGGTTCAAGGCATATGGCGTCACGACTGTCGCGATGGAATCGACCGGTGTTTACTGGATTCCAGCCTATGAAGTGCTTGAAGGACATGGCTTTGAGGTGATCCTGGTCAATGCGCGATATGCCAAGAATGTACCGGGTCGCAAAACCGACGTCAGCGACGCTGCATGGTTGCAACGCCTGCACAGCTACGGGCTGCTGCGGGGGAGTTTCCGTCCCGAGGCGGGAGTGGCGACTATGCGTGCCTATCTACGGCAGCGCGAGCGGCTGATCGAATACGCCGCCTCGCATATTCAGCACATGCAAAAGGCGCTGATGGAAATGAATGTGCAACTCCATCACGTCGTCTCTGACATCACCGGCGTGACGGGCATGCGGATCATCAGAGCCATTGTGAACGGGGAACGTACGCCCAGTACGCTGGCGCAAATGCGTGACGTCCGATGCCACGCGACGATTGAGACCATCTGTGCCGCCTTATCAGGGAACTGGCGGGACGAGCACATCTTCGCGCTCGGCCAGTCCCTGGCCCTATTCGATTTCTACCAAACCAAAATTCTCGAATGTGATCGAAAGCTTGAAGTCGCGCTCAAGGCGCTCGAAATCGACAACGGCCATGACGTTCGCCACCTTCCAAAAGTCCGGACCAAAGGGCGACAGGTGAACACGCCTGACTTTGAGGTCCGCTCCGCTCTGTATCGCGTGCTGGGCGTGGACCTGACGCAGATCCACGGAATTGGCCCATCGCTCGCGCTCAAACTGGTCGGAGAGTGCGGCACCGATCTTGCGGCATGGCCCAGTTCGAAGCACTTTACGTCCTGGCTGTGCCTGGCGCCGGGCAACAAGATATCGGGCGGTAAATTGCTGTCGTCGAAAACTCGACGATCTTCGAGCCGCGCTGCAGCACTCCTGCGTCTGGCCGCAACCACCATCGGTCGAAGTGACACCGCGCTGGGCGCTTTTTACCGAAGGCTGTCGGCGCGCGCTGGAAAAGCAAAAGCGGTCACCGCGACCGCACGCAAAATCGCGGTGCTGTTCTATAACAGCCTTCGCTACGGCATGGCGTATCATGATCCTGGTGCTTCACAATATGAGGAGCGCTATCGCAGCCGGGTGATCGGAAATCTGCAGCGCCGCGCCAAGGCCTTCGGCTTCATCCTGCATGAGATGCCTGCGGAACCTGATACGGCTGTTTCTTAGGAA
>NZ_NOIW01000243.1:0-1641 GCF_002708645.1 Sphingobium sp. IP1 | reverse complement strand
GGCTGGGGCAGTGGCGGCGGTGGCTGGGGCGGCGGCGATGGCGGCGGCTTTTCCGGCGGCGGCGGCAGCTTTGGCGGCGGCGGTGCGGGAGGCAGCTGGTGAAGCCGGTACAGTTCAGCGAACGCGATCATGACCTCGTCTCGGCCGCCGTGATGGAGGCCGAACAGCAGACATCGGGCGAGATCGTGCCGATCGTCGCGCGCCGGTCCGACGCCTATCATGATGTCGGCCTGCACTGGGCGATCGGCACCGTCTTCGTCGCCCTCGCCTTCTTCGCCTTCTTCCCGGACTATCTGCGCGACCTGGCCGGCCGGCTGCTGGGCGACTGGGACCATCAGGTCGCCGACTGGAAGATGCTCACCATCCTGCTGGGCGACCTGATCCTCGACTTCCTGGTGGTGCGCTACCTGCTCGCGATCATGCCGCTGCGCATGGCGCTCACCCCCCGCGCGACCAAGGCGCGCCGGGTCCGACGCCGCGCCATATTGCTGTTCCGTGCCGCCGCAGAGGCCCGCACCGCCGGCCGCACCGGCGTGCTCATCTATCTCTCGCTCGACGAGCATCGCGCCGAAATCGTCGCCGACAAGGCGATCAATGACCGCGTCACGCCCGAAGCCTGGGGCGAGGCGATGGCGCTGCTGATCGATGCGGTGCGCGACGACCGGCCGGGCGAAGGCCTTGCCCTCGCCATCGGCCGGGTCGGCGCGATCCTGGCGCCGCACTTCCCCCGCGCCGCCGACGACATCAACGAACTGCCGGACAGACTGATTGAATTATGAGCGACAATGACTGGAATGCGCCCGAGGAAGTCATGTGGACCGGGCGCTTCATCACCGCCAAGAAGCGCGGCAAATGGGAATATGTCGGCCGCGCCCGCGGCATCCGTGCCGCCGTCATCCTGGCGATCGACGAGGACGTCAACGGCCGCCATGTCCTGCTGGTCGACCAGTATCGCGTGCCGCTCGGCAAGCGCTGCATCGAACTGCCCGCGGGCCTGGTCGGCGATCATGACGCCGGCGAGGACGCCAGCCTTGCCGCCAGCCGCGAACTGGAGGAGGAGACCGGCTATCGCCCCGGCCGCCTCGAATCGCTCGGCGAATTTTTCAGCTCGCCCGGCATGGTCTCGGAAAGCTTCACCCTGTTCCGCGCCCATGACCTGGTAAAGACCGGCGAGGGCGGCGGCGTCGACAGCGAGGATATCCGCGTCCACCGCATCCCCCTCGCCACCCTGCCGGACCAGATCGCCGCCTGGCGCGAACAGGGCTTTGCCATGGACGTGAAACTGCTCCTGCTCCTCGGCGCAGGGTTCATCGCCTGAATGCAAACATACCTCGCCCCTCCCTTCCAGGGAGGGGTTGGGGTGGGTAGCGAGCGCAGCGGGGTTCGTGGCCTAGGCGCTACGCGCCGCTGCATATTTATTCCGTTCGCCCTGAGCGAAGTCGAAGGGCATGACTGAGCGAAGGCGAAGTCATCGCCTCGCGCCGCTCGGCCGAAGGCTTCGACTTCGCTCAGCCCGAACGGTTCATTTAGCCCCCCTCACCCCACCCGATACCAGTCCGCCACCCGGTCGAGCGCCAGTCCCAGCACCAGCTTGCCCGCGCGACTGGGCCAGCCCAGCGCCCGTTCCGCCGGCCCCAGCCC
>NZ_NOIW01000242.1:0-1655 GCF_002708645.1 Sphingobium sp. IP1 | reverse complement strand
CCTGCTCGAACCCATCGGCAATATCCCGCCGGCTGAAGCTGAGGAACTGTACTACGCCATGCTGGACGACGTCCCCATGGCTGCGTAACTTAAACCAAATAGCCTCCGGCAAACCCGGGGCGGTTCAACTAGCACATGTCCGCTTTCCAAACCGGTTGGTTAAAAGCCGCCATTCCGCTTCCTACCCATCCCGGCCATTTGACGGGCACCGAATGTGTCCACACGGCCTAATGTTCCCCCGAGGGCGATCTTGCGATGCTGACGAAAATCAATGGGTTGATGTTGGCGGACGCATTTGCGCCGGCGCATCGCTCCATGGCTCTGTCGGCCGGGGAGGCTGTGGTTCGGGCGCTGACAAGTCGACAATGGACGGAGCGATTTGCGGTCCAGGCTGAAGGGCAGGGCGTGCTGATTTCGGCGCGCCTCTATTTTGCGACGGACCGGCTGCGATTGAGCAAGGACGATCCAGCCTGGGGTTTGGCGCGCGCGTTGCAGACGCGCAGCAGCGATGGCTTCCTGCGCCAGGCCGCCGCGCGCGATCTGATCGGCCATTTCCGGCCCTGGGCCGCCCCGTTCATCGTCGCGCTGATCGGCGAATATATCGTGGAGATACTGGAAGACATAGCGGCCGGTCTCACGCCGGACATGACCCTGGCGCTGGCCGCTTTCATCGCTGAAAACCCGGCCTATTGGCGGACGACCAAGTGCCGCGTGATGAGCTATTGGGACGCCTATTATCGACATGGTGGCTATGACATGTCGGTCACGCATGTGCCCCTCGTGGAGGAGCCAAGCTGTTGGGGCCGGGTGAAGCGCCGCATGCTGCGCTATTGGAATGTCGGCCATCGACATGATCGCGGCAATGGGATGCACCGCAGCTATCGACGGGACGAATATATCGGTTTCAAGCTGATCGATCGCCTCGATCTGGCCGTGGCTGGCCAGGCCTGACGATGGAGGTGATGGCGCGTTCTGGCGGTGAGGCTCTCTGCAGGCTTTCGTGAGCCGCGCTTTCGCAAGCGAGAATGAAGCGCTCTGGCTCACGCCTGTCCGAAGCCTGCGGAAAGGGAGGCGAGAAGGTCGCGCGACAATGCGCGAACGGGGGCGCCGATCGCCCGCGGATCGGGCGGCCGCGGTCAGCTGGCCGGCTCGTCCGCTGGCATGGCGGGTGTCGTCGGCGCGGCCGGTTGATCCATGAGCAGATGGTCGGGCGTGGGCGCCGGTGCGCGGCGGTCGTAGCGCTCGACCGTGTCCCAGACGTCATAGAGCGACCGCTGATCGGTGTCGGCAACCGCGCGATTGCGTGGCAAATCAAGACGATACTTCATATCAAGGCGCTTAGGTCATCGATGCGGCAGGTCGATGACATTAAGGTGAGCGGAGCGTTTTTGGCGATGAAGCGAGTGGTTGAGCGATGGTGGATTGCCGGGCGACAATCGTGCCGGGTGCATGGCGGCAGGAGATGGTTTCTTGCTGGAAGAGTAGGCCTCTTTCTGCCGCCGCCTGAGGCGCCAGCCTTCGCTGGGGTGGCGGAGTTGGGGGGGGGGGCTAAGCGGCAGATTGTTTTGGCAGTTCTTCATACCTCTTTCTCCGCGCTCTTCGCGGCTCCGCGTGATTCATTTTTCGCGCGGAGCCGCGAAGATCGCGGAGGAGAA
>NZ_NOIW01000241.1:0-1907 GCF_002708645.1 Sphingobium sp. IP1 | reverse complement strand
GACATTCCTCCCCGGTACGGGGAGGGGGACCACTCGCGCAGCGAGTGGTGGAGGGGCACAGGCCCAATAGCGCAGCACTAATAGGCTCTTGCCCCTCCGTCAGCGCTTCGCGCTGCCCCCCCCCCGTTCCGGGGAGGAATGTCCGCACTTGGTCGAAATCAGCTGAGCGCCGCACTCAAAAATCGGCTACGGAATCGATTCCAATTCCAGCTTTACCTGATCCCGTCGGATAAAGGCCGACTTATACGTGCCGCCTTTGACGCAGACAGACGGTCGCGCAAACTTCGCGTCGCATCGCGCGCTGGACTGGCCGCACTGACACCGACTTGAAGGGCCAGTGCGGCGTCCAGGGGTCAGTTCGCCTTGCGGCGGCGCGCAGGCGCTTCGCGCTTTTCAGCGGCGGCAGAGACCGCCCCGTCATCACCCTTGCTCCTGCCCGACTTGGGACGCAGGCCCAGGCCGATCTTGTGCGCCATCTGCCGGCGCTGATCGAGATAGCTGGGCGCGGCCATCGGATAATCGATCGGCAGCCCCCACTTGGCGCGATACTCTTCCGGGCTCATCTGATATTTGGCGCGCAAATGGCGCTTGAGCGTCTTCAGCTTCTTGCCGTCTTCCAGACAGACGATGAAATCATGCTGGATCGATTCCTCGATCGGCACGGCCGGTTCACGACGCGCCGCCTCGACTGCGGCCATCGGCACGGCGCCGGTCGTCGCCAGGCTCGACAGGGCGGAATGCACGCTCAGGATCATGTCACACAGGTCATGGGTTCCAACGGGACTGTTGGAAACATTGGCCGAGACGATGCTCGCCGTCAGACCAACCAGGGAGTCTTTTTCAACACTTGCATTTGTCATGTCCGGATTTCTATCCTCGCCAAGCCCGACCAGCATTCGCCATCATTGGAATATCGTTTCCTCGTTAAATTGACAACAGTTTCGTTAAAACGATATTAATTTGAAAATCATTCGCAAACTATCGATCCTCGATAACTATAAATTGTATACATTTTACATCATTCCTAAAATAACGATCATATCATAATATCTTTATTCACATCATATCGCGGCCATCCGGCGAGCAATGCCGCCAGCCAGGACCGCTCAATGCTATGGAAAGAGCCCATTCCTGTCGCATTGGCCGTCGCCCTGATGCTTTCGCACCCCATTGAACGTGCCGGCATGGACGCGACCGCCCGCTGGAAGGGTCAACATCCGTCGACAGCAGCATCCACCAGGCACAATAGGATCGCCGCCGCAGCCAAGGCAGGCCGCCCTGGTCGATATCGCACAGCCACCATAAGCCAAAGTGCCGCCACCCTCTCAGGACCGAAAGCCTGTGCCTTAAGGCAGCGGTTCAGCGCCGCTTAAGCAAGATCGACTTCGCACTTCACGGATCACCGCATTAGCCGAACGCCTCGACCATCGCCTATCCTCTCCCCTGACAATGCCCAGCGCTTCCGGCGGCTGGGACTGATTGGCCATTTTTACATCTGTAATAATCAAGCCTATTCGTCAATGAATCGCTTGTTGATTGCCTGCGAATGTGCCACGAACGATCATGTTCCGACGTAGCGCGGACTTCGAATTCTCATTACACATCTGTATTCAATATGTTTCTTTCCAAGCGCAGGTGCAGCTGCGAGATGGAGCATCCCGGAGATTTTGAGAGCATTGACGCAGATGAAGTCTCCGGGATGGTTTAGGCAATTCCGATAAATTACATATCAACATCATGATTGCTGACATTCGTTTCACTTCGTAAACAATCGATTAAACAGAACAGAAGAATCAAGCTCCAACGGGTCGCACCGCATATCGATTGCTGGTGCCATGCCATCTCCGGCATGGCGCCGGCAATCGTCATGGAGAACGTTCCTTGACCCGCTTTTTTCCGCCCCCTAC
>NZ_NOIW01000240.1:0-1919 GCF_002708645.1 Sphingobium sp. IP1 | reverse complement strand
CCCAAGTTGAACAGTGCCGGCGGAACACGCAGGGAACGCGAGCTGGTAAGTATTTGATTTTGCTAGGCGTGGGTTTGGGGGCAAAACCGGATGTGCTAACAACATTTTGCCTGTAACTGGCCGTTTGGTTTATCTTTACGAGTACAGGCAGTAACAACCTGGCCATGTATGTCGTCGAACGAGTCGCGCGCGGCCACCGCTATCTTTACCTGGTCGAGAGCGTGCGCGAGGGCAAAACTGTCCGCCAGCGCACGATCAAGGCTCTGGGCCGCAAGGATGCGCTGGCCGCAAGTGGCGAACTCGACAGACTGGCCGCCTCGATCGCACGTCACGCAGAGCGCAGCATCATTCTGTCCGATATCGATGCAGGCCGGATCGTAGCCCGCAGGATCGGAGGCCCGTTGCTGTTCGGGCGCCTGTGGCAGCGGCTTGGCATCGATGCTGTATTGGAAGAGGTGCTGGAAGGGCGCCAGTTCGGCTTTGCCGTGGAGCGCGCCGTATTTGTCGCTACACTGCACCGCCTGTTCGTCTCAGGCTCGGACCGAGCCTGCCTGGACTGGATGGAGAGCTACGCCATCGACGGCAGCGAGGATCTTGCCCTCCATCACTTCTATCGCGCCATGGCCTGGCTCGGCGAGGAGATCGAGGAGAAGGCAGAAGGCGCATTGGCACCTCGCTGTGTGAAGGACGTGATCGAGGAGAAGCTGTTCGATCGCCGGCGGGACCTGTTCACTGATCTCAGCCTGGTGTTCATGGATACGACGTCGCTCTCGTTCTACGGTGCAGGCGGCGACACGCTGGGTCGGCGTGGTCATTCCAAGGACCACCGGCCCGAGCTTGCCCAGATGATCCTGGCCGTGGTGATCGACGCCGAGGGGCGTCCGATCTGCACCGAGATGGTCCCGGGCAACACGGCCGACGTGAAGGTGCTCATGCCCATCGTCACGCGCCTGCGTACCCGCTTTGGGATAACCCGCTCGTGCGTCGTGGCCGACCGCGGCATGATCAGTGCCGGTACGATCGCCGCCCTTGAAGAGCTGGGGATGGAATACATCCTGGGTGCGCGAGAGCGCACCAGCAACGTCATCCGCGATGTCGTGCTTGCCGACACTGCTCCGATGGTACCCCTGGTCCTCGAGCGACAGGCAGGAGACACCCAGCTGTGGGTCAAGGAAGTGCGCGTTGGCAAAGGCGCAGATGCCCAGCGCTACGTCGTCACGCTCAACGAAGCTGAGGCAAGGAAGGACAAGGCCGACCGGCAAGCGATCATCGATGGCCTCCAGACCCAGTTGAAGAAGGGCGACAAGGCCCTGGTCGGCAACTCGGCCTATCGCCGCTATCTCAAGGCCAGCGGCAAGACCTTCGAGATCGACATGGGCAAGCTTGCCGACGAGGCGCGCTACGACGGCATCAGCGTGCTGCGCACCAATGCCAGGATCACTCCGCTACAGGCCGTCATCCGCTACCGTGATTTGCTTCAGGTCGAGGCCCTGTTCCGCGTCGCCAAGGCGAGCTTCGATACCCGTCCCATCTTCCATCAGTCCGATGCCGCTATCCGCGGCCATGTGTTTGTCTCGTTCCTCGCTCTGACGCTGGCCAAGGAACTGACCCGCTTGTGTCAGGAAAAGGGCCTGCAGCCCGAATGGCAGCCGCTCCTCAACGATCTCGATCGCCTTCAGGAAGCCACCATCGAAAAGGACGGCAAGGTCATTACCACCCGCACCCACGTTTCGGGCCAGGTGGGGAATGTCTTCAAGGCAACCGGCATCGCGCTGCCGGCCAATATCAGCGAACTGCCGCCGCGAACCTAAGCCTCTGCAAGCTCAACCAAACCCAAAAATGTAGTGGTAACACTCGCGCCGGTGCGTGCATGTCATTGAACAAAAATGCCTTTTCCAAAAGCACTGTTCAAGTTGGGC